>NZ_AMXB01000009.1:0-140127 GCF_000310125.2 Thauera sp. 27 | reverse complement strand
CTTGCGCCGCTCCTACGGGGGCGACCCGAGGGGGGGGGTGTAGGCGCGGCGCAAGCCGCGAGCCTTGCCGCCGGTCCGCAGTGGCCGGTGGATTTCGAGCTCGCCTGCCGCTGGTACGAGGCGCAGATGCCACGCCTGTACGACGACTTCGCGGTGCGCGTGCTCGACATCCAGCAGCTCGCCCGCATCGCCGCCACCAGCCCGAGCCGACAGCGTTTCCTCACCGAGCTCACGCTCGACCCGCCCAGCGCCACCAGCGGCGAAGCCGGCATGCCGCTGCTCGACGAGGACTACCTGATCCTGTCGACCATGCATTCGGCCAAGGGCCAGGAGTGGAACGCGGTGAGCGTGCTCAACGTGGTCGACGGCTGTATCCCGTCCGATGTTGCCACCCGCAACAGCGCCGAGATCGAGGAGGAGCGCCGCCTGCTCTACGTGGCGATGACGCGTGCCCGGGACAGCCTGGACCTGATCGTGCCGCAGCGTTTCTACGTCACCCAGCAGGCGGGCATGGGCGATCGCCATGTGTATGCCGGGCGCAGCCGTTTCATTCCCAACCGCCTGCTCGGGCACTTCGAGCAGCTGAGCTGGCCGCCCCCTCCGCCGCAGTTGCAGGGCTCGCCCGCCTCGCGCCAGGCGGCGGTCGACCTCGCGGCGAAGATGCGCGACATGTGGCGCTGAGCTGCGCGCAGAGGCTGGCCCCGGCCTGGCCTGGGGCGACGATGCTGCGCCGCCGCGTTGCGGTTGCGGCCGCGACACGGCATGCTCGATGTCCGTTTCATGCCCACGCCATCGTGCTTGCCGAGGAGAAGGAAAGATGACCAGCGCCCGCCACCCCATGGCCGCCTCTTTGCGTGCGTCCGATACCGGCAAGGTGGTGTCGGCGCGCGATGCGGTACGCCTGATCCGCAGCGGCGACACCGTGGCCACCGGGGGCTTCGTCGGCATTGGCTTCCCTGAGAGCATCGCGGTTGCGCTCGAGCGCCGCTTCCTCGACAGCGCTGCGGGGGACGCTGTCGCGCCGCGTGACCTGACCCTGGTCTACGCTGCCGGCCAGGGCGATGGCAAGGAGCGCGGACTCAACCACCTCGGTCATGACGGCCTGGTGGCGCGCGTGATCGGCGGCCATTGGGGGCTGGTGCCCAAGCTGCAGGCGCTTGCAGTGGGCAACCGCATCGAGGCCTGGAACCTGCCGCAGGGGGTGATCTCGCATCTGTTCCGGGACATCGCTGCGGGCAAGCCGGGCACGCTCACCCGTGTCGGCCTGGGTACCTTCGTCGATCCGCGCTTCGGTGGCGGCAGGCTCAATGCGCGCACCACGGCCGAGCTCGTGCGGCTGATGGAGATCGACGGCGAGGAATACCTGTTCTACAAGGCCTTCCCGATCCACGTCGGCATCATCCGCGGCACCACCGCCGACCCCGACGGCAACCTGACGATGGAGAAGGAGGCGCTGACCCTGGAAGCGCGTGCGATCGCGATGGCGGCGCGCAATTCGGGCGGCATCGTCATCGCCCAGGTCGAGCGCATCGCCGAGCGCGGGTCGCTCAACCCGCGCCATGTGCAGGTGCCTGGGGTGCTGGTGGACTGCGTGGTGCTCGCCGAGCGGCCCGAGCACCACATGCAGACCTACAGCGAGCAGTACAACCCCGCCTTCTCCGGCGAGATCCGTGTGCCGATGTCGGCGATTGCGGCGATGGGCATGAGCGAGCGCAAGGTCATTGCTCGTCGCGCGGCGATGGAGATGCGGCCTGACGCCGTGGTGAACCTGGGCATCGGCATGCCCGAGGGGGTGGCCAACGTGGCCGCAGAGGAGAAGATCATCGACCTCCTCACCCTCACTGCAGAGCCCGGTGTGATCGGCGGCATTCCGGCCGGCGGGCTGTCCTTCGGCGCTGCCGTGAACACCCAGGCCATCATCGACCAGCCCAGCCAGTTCGATTTCTACGACGGTGGCGGCCTGGACATCGCCTTTCTCGGCCTGGCCCAGGCCGATCGCGAGGGCAACCTCAACGTTTCGCGCTTCGGGCCGCGCCTGGCTGGGGCGGGCGGCTTCATCAACATCTCGCAGAACGCCAAGAAGGTGGTCTTCGTCGGTACCTTCACCGCCGGCGAGTTAAAGGCGGTGGTCGACAAGGGGCGCTTGCGCATCCAGCAGGAGGGCGCCGCGCGCAAGTTCGTCGATGCGGTCGAGCATCGCACCTTCAGTGGGGTGCAGGCGGTGCGTTGGCAGCAGGAGGTGCTCTATGTCACCGAGCGCTGTGTGTTCCGCCTGTGCGCGGAGGGGCTTGAGTTGATCGAGATCGCACCCGGTGTCGATCTCGAGACCGACATCCTCGCCCAGATGGATTTCGTTCCGGTGATGCATCAGGCGCCGCGGCTGATGGATGCGCGCATCTTCCGTGACGAGCCGATGGGGCTGCGCCGCGACCTGCTCGAGCTCCCGCTCGAGCAGCGCCTGTCCTACGATGCCCAGGAGGGGCTGTTCTTCGTCAACTTCGAGGGCCTCGCGGTGCGCACGGAGGCCGATATCGCACGCATCGAGCAGGCGGTCGATGCTGCGCTCGCCAGCGTGGGCCATCGCGTCGATGCGATCGTCAACTACGACCGCTTTTCGATCGTGCCCGAGCTGGTCGACGACTACATCGAGATGGTCAAGCGCCTGGTCAAGCGCCACTACCGCGCGGTGACGCGCTACACGGCGAACAGCTTCATGCGCATGAAGCTTGGCCAGGCACTGGAGAAGCACGAGGTCGTACCGCACATATACGGCAGCGCCGAGGAGGCCCAGGGGCGCGTGCGCCCGCTGGCCTGACGGTCGGGTGTAGCGGTTCAGTCTTGCAGTGCGTCGTGCTCGCCGCAGTGCGCAAGAATGCGCGCGCGCACCGCATCGCGCAGCGCGAGCAGGTCGTGCCAGTCCTCGCCTGCCGGTTGCAGTGGCGCGCAGATGCGCACGCCCAGCCGCCCGCGCTGCGGCTGCCAACCGCCGCTGCGCAGTACGGCGCGTGTGCCCGCGAGTGCGACCGGCACCACTGGCAGGCCCTGGCGTGCAGCGACCTGGAAGGCGCCGAGGCGGAAGGCGCGCAACCCCTCCTCGGGCCCGAAGGTGCCTTCGGCAAAGAACAGCAGCGGCACGCCGGCTTCGGCATGTGTGGCGAGCGTGCGTGCATCTTCCAGGCTCTGCCGGGTGTCGAAGCGGTCGACGAATACGGTGCCCATGCGCTCGAGCAGGGTGCGCAGCAGCGGCTGGGCGCGCAACTCGGTCTTGGCGATGAAGCGCACCGGATGCGGCAGCGTGGCGGCGAGTACGAAGCCGTCGATGTAGCTGGCGTGGTTGGCGACCAGGATGCAGTTGCCCGCGGGCAGCTTGTCCAGGCCTTCGATCCGCAGCGGGCAGGCGCATAGCCAGCGGTAGAGGCGGGCGAGGCGGTGGGCGAGCGCCCAGCGCTGACCGAGCCCGGGCAGGCCGATGATGCCGATGGCGGCGAGGGTGGCCAGCGGCGCGAACCAGGCCCAGGCCCAGACGGCGTAGAGAACGCCTGGCAGCGCGCGTGCCCGCTTGCCGATGCGGCCGGCCAGGCTGGCGGCGTGCAGGCGCAGCACCTGCAGCCACGCCGCACGCACCGGCTCACCCAGGCGCCCGGCCAGCCAGGCCTCGCGCACCGCGGCGCGGCGGATCTTGCCACTGGAGGTCTTGAGGACCGCATGCGGGGGCGCGAGCACGATGGCGTCGGGGGCGAGGTCGAGTTGGGTCATCGCCGCGGCGACGATGCCGGCCTCGAGCGCCTGGCGTTCGGCTTGGTCCTCGAGCCGGGTTTCGGCTACCACCACCAGGCGCTCTTCGCCGCTGGTCGGGTCCGATACGCCGAACACGGCCACGCAGCCCTTGCGTACGCCCGGCAGGTCGCCGATTGCCTGCTCGAGGTCGTAGGGGTAGAGGTTGCGGCCGGCGCGGATGATGAGCTCCTTCGCCCGGCCAGTGATGTAGAGCTCGCCGTCGGCGAGGTAGGCATGGTCGCCAGTCACCAGCCAGCCGTCGTGGAACAGGGCGGCGCTCGCCGCCGGGTTGCGGTAATAGCCGGCGGTGGCTGAGGGGCCGCGGAACTCCAGTTCGCCGACATGGCGTTCGGGCAGCGGGCGGCCATCTGCGTCCACGATGCGCAGTTCGTGGCCGGGCAGCGGAGGGCCGCAGGACACCAGGCGCAACACCTCGCCATCGTCATCGTTTGTACCTGTTCCTGCCGCGCCGTCAGCTGCAAGCGCATGCCCCTCGCGGGTCAGCGGCGTGCGCTCGACGCGGTCGATACGTACGCCGCGGCCGGGGGGCGGTACGCACAGGCCGACCGAGCACTCGGCCAGGCCATACACCGGTGTCAGGCTGCCGGCGCTCAGACCATAGGGGGCAAAGGCGTGGGCGAAGCGTTCGAGCGTGTCGGGGTTGACCGGCTCGGCGCCGTTGGCCGCCAGCCGCCAGCTCGACAGGTCGAGGCCCGCCAGGTCGGTGCCGGCGAGGCGCTTGACGCACAGTTCATAGGCGAAGTTGGGTGCGGCGGTGACCGTCCCGCGGTAGTGGTGGATCGCCCACAGCCAGCGCTCGGGGCGGGCGAGGAAGTCGAGTGGCGACATCAGCACCAGCGTGCAGCCATGGTAGAGACTGCCGAGCCAGGTGCCGATCAGGCCCATGTCGTGGTACAGCGGCAGCCAGCTCACGCACACGTCGCGCGCCTCGACCTTGGCGGCCAGCCCCCAGGCGCGGATGTTGGCGAGCAGGTTGGCGTGGCTGAGCGCCACGCCCTTGGGGTCGCCGGTGGAACCCGAGGTGTACTGGATGAGCGCGAGTTCGCGTGCGCGCGCCGGATGGCGCGGCGCCGAGGCCATGGCGGGCGCGCTGGCGGCAGGGGACGCCGCCAGCGCTGCGGGCGTGGTGACATGCACAAGCTCGGGCGCCAGCCCGGCGAGGGCGCTGGCCAGGGGGCGCACACGGTCGAAGGTGATCAGCACAGGGGCCGCGCAGTTGCGCAGGATGCCGGCCTGGCGGCGCAGGTGCTCCTCGATCTGCGCCGGTCGTGCGGGCGGGTACATCGGCACCGGCACCGCGCCGGCGAACAGGATGCCGAAGAAGCTGCGGAAGAAGTCCAGCCCCGTCGGCAGCATCAGCGCGACACAGTCGCCCGGTTGCACGCCCAGGCCGCGCAGCGCGGCGGCGACCTTGCGCGCGCCGTTGGCGAGTTCGGCATGGCTCAGGGTCTCGACCTCGTCGTCGCCGGCCAGGAAGCGTACGTGGCAGCGCTCCGGGTGGCGGGCGAGATGCCAGTCGAGCACCTCGAGCAGGGTGGCCGCGCCTGAGGGCATTCCGGCCGAAGGTTCGCTGACTGGATCCGTGACGGTTGAGGTGGAGGCTGGCGCGTCCCCGGCTGCGCGCCGGGTGGCCTGGGACAGCGGCGAGCCTGCGGGCGCATCGGCGAGGGCGGCAAGCAGGTCGCGCGGCGTTTCGGCGCTGTCGAGCACCGTGGTTGGCAGGCGTACGCCGTAGTGGCGCTCGATGCGGGCCAGCAGCTCGACCCGGCTGAGACTGTCGAGCCCGAGGTCGCGGTCGAGCGCGCAGTCGAGCGTCGCCCTGCGCATTGCGCCGGGATGCAGCTCGCGGACCAGTGCGTCGACCAAGGCCAGCAGCTGCGCGGCATCGTGCGGGTCGGCCAGGTGAGGCGTGGGCATCGCGGGACTCCTCGTGCTTGCCAGGCAGATGACCAAGGTAACGCCGGGACACCGACTCGGCAAGCCATGAAGCTCCAACAGGAGGGCGCGCTGCGTTTGCTCCCGCCGTGGGAGCGGCGCGAGCCGCGAGGGGTTGAAGGCGATGTGGTGCGGGGGGCGACAAAAGGCTCGCGGCTGGCGCCCCTTCTACAGGGGAGCGCGCCGAGTTTGTTCCCGCCGTGGTAGCGGCGCGAGCCTTTACAATGCACGCCCGTTCGTTTTCCGTCCGTGCGCAGCGTTTGCGCCCAAACCATGACTGCAGCCCCCATCGAGACCCCTGTCGTGTCCGCGCCGGCCCGCGCCGCTGCGTCCGCATGTGCGGGTGTTGCTGCGGAAATCGCCCTGGTGCATGGCTGGGCGATGTCGCCACGGGTGTACGCTGCGCTCGAAGCCAGTCTGCATGGGCAGGTGGTGCGCACCCTGGCACTGCCGGGACATGAAGGGGCGCCTCCGGTCCGAGCCGCCAGGCTGGAGGATTGGGCGGATGCCCTCGCCGCAGGCCTTGCCGACGCTTCGGTGCTGGTGGGCTGGTCGCTCGGGGCGATGCTCGCGCTCGACATCGCCTGCCGCCATCCGCACAAGGTGTCGCGCCTCGTCCTGCTTGCCGGCACGGCGTGCTTCGTGGCAGACGACACGGGTTGGCCCGGGCTGCAGGCCGAAGTGGTCGACGCCTTTCAGCGCGACTACGCCTCGGCCTCTGCGGCAACACTGGCGCGCTTCCTGGCCTTGCAATGCATGGGCGAGCCACGACGCCGGGTGGTACAGCAGGCGCTGGCGCAGTGCCTCAGTCCGGGCGCGCAGGAGGGCCTCTGCGCTGGCCAGGCGGCCGACGGCGTGCTGCGCCCTGGCGCTGGCAGATCCGCCGCGCCGAGCCCATTCGAAGACGGCCTGGCGATCCTGGCCGCGGCCGACCTGCGTCCGCTGCTGGGCGGGATCCGTCAGCCGGTGCTGCTGCTGCACGGCGACCAGGACGCGCTGATGCCCGTGGCCGCGGCCTACAGGCTGGCGCAAGCCCTACCGCAGGCGCGCCTGCAGGTGCTGGAGGGCAGCGGCCATGCGCTGCCGGTGTCGCGTGCGGCGGACTGCGCAGGCCACATCCTGGCCTTCGTCGGCGCAAGGGGGGACGCATGACGGCGACGATGAAGGGCGTCGATCACGCCCATGCGCATCGACGGCGCGACATCCGCGCAGCCTTCGAGCGCGCCGCGCACAGCTATGACCAGGCCGCGATGATCCAGCGCGAGATCTGCGCCCGGCTTGCCGCCTTTGGCGAGGGGCTCGTGCCGGGCGGGGGCGACGCGGACGGCTGGGTGCTCGATGCCGGCTGCGGTACCGGCTTCGGCGTGGAGAGCCTGCGGCGGCTGCGCCCGGGCGGGCGCATCGTCGGGCTCGACCTGGCCCCGGCCATGCTGGGGCGGGCGCACATGCGCGCAGGACGCGATGGCGGCTTCGAGCCGGTGTGCGCAGACCTCGAGCACTTGCCGCTTGCCGCTGCCAGCATCGACCTCCTTTGGTCCAGCCTGGCGGTGCAATGGTGCCGCCCAGGGCGCGTGTTCGAGGAACTGGGCCGGGTGCTGGCACCCGGTGGTATCGGCCTGGTTGCAACCCTGGGCCCCGACACGCTGTGGGAGTTGCGCGACGCCTTCGCCAGCGTCGACGATGCGCGCCATACCATCGATTTCCATACCGATGCGCAATGGGTGGAGGCGGCCCGCGCGGCGGGGCTCGAGGTCGAACGGCGCGAGCGTTGCGCCCTGCATGCGCGTGCCGCCGACCTGCGCGGCCTGCTGCGCGACATCAAGGCCATCGGTGCGGCGACCATCGACGGCGGCCGCCGCCGCACGCCGCTGGGGCGCCAGGCCTGGTTGGCGGTGAGCGCACGCTACGAGCGTCATCGACTCGCCGACGGCCTGCTGCCGGCCACCTACGACACCATACTGCTTGCCGTACGCAAGCCGGGCCTTCTGCCCGCCGAGCCTGGAGCGGCCCGAGATGAATGACCAGCTTGTGCTCGGCCTGCGCGACGTGGCTGCGCTTGGCCAGGTGTTCACCCCCGACGCCGTGGTGCGCGCCATGCTGGCGTTGCGCCGTCGGCGCGGCCGGGTGCTGGAGCCCTCCTGCGGCGATGGCGCCTTCCTGCGTCATCTGCCGGATGCGATCGGCCTGGAGATCGACCCCGACCACTGTCCGCCGGGCGCTCAGGCGATCGACTTCTTCGCCTATCCCGAGCGCGAGCGCTTCGATACCATCATCGGCAACCCGCCTTACGTGCGTTGCCAGGACATTCCGGCCGCCACCCAGGCGCTGATCGCACGCGGCCGCCATGGCCAGTGCCTGGATCGGCGCGCCAACCTCTATCTGTTCTTCATCGACAAGTGTCTGCGCCACCTCGAGCCGGGCGGCGAGCTGATCTTCATCACGCCGCGGGACTTCCTCAAGGCGACTTCGGCGGTCAAGCTCAACCGCCTGCTGTTCGAGGCCGGCAGCATCACCGACGCGATCGAGCTGGGTGACGCGCGCGTGTTCGCCGACGCGGTGCCGAACTGCCTGATCTGGCGTTTCGAGAAGGGCTGCACCAACCGGCAAACGCGTTATTGCGAGATCGGCGTCGGCGACGACGTCGACGCGGCGCTTGCCGCACCGGCCTGGGAAACGCGCCACTTCATCGAATGCACCGGCCACCTGATGTTCGCGCGTGGCGACTACCCGCTGCGCCTGGCGGACATCGCCTTCGTCAAGGTTGGTGCGGTATCGGGCGCGGACGAGCTGTATGCCGACCCGGCGCATGGCAACCGCGATTTCGTGTGCTCATCCACGGTGAGCACGGGCCTCACCCGGCGCATGATCTGGAGTGAGCCGGGCGAAGCGCCGCCGACCGTGCTCCTGCCGCACAAGGCACGCCTGCTGCAGCGCAAGGTCACCCGCTTCGACGAGACGAACTGGTGGATGTGGGGACGCATGCACCACCGCAGCGCGCAGCCGCGCGTGTATGTGAATGGCAAGACGCGGGTGGCGAAACCCTTCTTCACCCACCCCTGCACCGACTACGACGGCGCAGTGATGGCGATCTTCCCGCGCCGGCCGGATGTGGACATCGAGGCCTTCCGCGACGCGCTCAATGCGGTCGACTGGGCCGATCTCGGCTTCGTCTGCGATGGCCGTTTCCTGTTCACCCAGCGCAGCCTGGAGAACGCGCCGCTGCCGGGCAGCTTTGCGGCCTTTCTGCCAGTGGGCTGAGTGCGCGCGCCATCACAGGAACAGCGCGTCGACTGCAGCGGTTTCGCGCCGGCCGATGTCCGCGCCGTGTGCCTGCAGCCAGGCCTCGGCGCGGGCGCGGCCAAGGTCGCGCAGTTGCATGAGGAAGCCACTGGCCGCGTTGAGCTTGCTGGCCTTGCCGGCGTCACCCAGCTCGACCGCATCGATGAGGTGGAAGCGCTCGTCCATGAGCTTGCGCTCGAAGCGGCCGCGCAGCCACGCGGGCCCGCCGTCGGCGATGAAGCGGCGGGCATGGGCGACCATGCGCATCTCGCGTAGGAAGGTGGTGGAGAAGCCCAGCTCCATGCTGCGCGCAGCGATGTCGTCGGCGCTGCGCGGCGCGGCTTCGCGACGCAGCGGGTTGAGCAGCACGAGTAGGATGTCGGACGAGTGGCATTCGTAGAGCAGCGGATAGATCGCAGGGTTGGCGGTGAAGCCGCCGTCCCAGTATTGCTCGCCGTCGATTTCCACCGCGTGGTGCAGGGTCGGCAGGCAGGCGGAGGCGAGCAGCGCGGCCTCGCTGAGCTCGCTGGTGTGGAACAGCCTGACCTTGCCGGTGCGCACCGCGGTGGCAGCGATGAACAGCTTGAGCGGGCAGTCGCGGCGCAGGCGTTCGAAGTCGAACTGGGCGCGCACCACGTCGCGCAGGGGATTGAGCTCGAAGGGGTTGAGCTGGTAGGGCGAGAACATGCGCGTGAAGCCGAGCATCAGGCTCATCGGCGCGGGCAGGCTGCCGTCGCTCGCCGGATTGAGGCTGTGCAGCAGTTCGAGGTGGAAGGGCACGCTGTCGCCGACCGCTGACCAGAAAGCCGCCAGGCTGGCGCGTGCGCCCTGTGCACCGCCTTCGGTCCAGCCCTGGGCGAGGGCGACCGCATTCATCGCGCCCGCGCTGGTACCACTCACGCCCTCGATGCCGATGCCGTGCTCGAGCAGGCGGTCAAGCACGCCCCAGGTGTAGGCGCCATGGGCGCCACCGCCCTGCAGCGCGAGGTTGAGCGTTGGGGTAGGTGCGTCGTGGCGCTTACCTGACCACGGCAGCTGGAACATGGCTGGGTCCTCCTCGTCTGGTGGGATGGGTGCAGTCCGCCAAGGTGCGCCATCCGGAAGGGATGTTGCAATGCACAAATGAGATTAACACGCAGCCATGAGCGCAAGTGTGTCGACGCCCGAGGGGTGCCAGGTCATCTCGTCTTCCGCCGACGTTCGAATGCGCCGCGCCCGGAAACCCTGGTGCTGATATGGAAATGGGTATACTCCCTGGGCTGTCGCCTGCCCTTGGTGCTTAAGCAGCGGTGGGCAGGTGGCCTGCCCGACATCCGAGAATGAAAGATACATGATGATGCTGGCTGTCGATGCGGATGAAGGCCGCAAGCCTGCGCTCCGGGAGGGGCGTGAAGGTGGGGGCGGCGACCCTGGCCTCGATGTGAGCCTGGCGACGCTCTTCGAGTGTCTGCCGGCCATGATCAGCTATTGGGATGCGGAGCAGCGCAATGTGTATGCGAACCGCGCCTACCTGGCCTGGCTTGGGCTCGGAGCGGCCGACCTGCGCGGCCGTCGGATCGTGGATCTCGCCCCCGCGGCGCTGTACGCGAGGATCCTGCCCTTGGTCGAACGCGCCTATCGGGGTGAGGCGCAGTCCGACGAGCAGGTCATCGAGTCGCCCGGCGGTGGTCGGCGCTACTGGGTGGTCAACTATGTTCCGGACCTGCGCAAGGGTGTCGTCGCGGGCATCGTCGTGATCCTGTGCGAGGTCTCGGCCCTCAAGGAGACCGAGCAGGCGCTGCGCGAGAGCGAGCGGCGTCTGAGGAGCATCCTGGGTGGGCAGACCGAGGCGATCTCGCGCCTGGGGGCAGACGGCCGCTTCCTGTTCGTCAACGATGCGTACTGCGCGCTGTCGGGGCGCGCACGCGAGGAGCTGCTCGGCCAGCGCTGGCAGCCGGTGGCACATCCCGACGACGTTGCGCGGGTCGAAGCCTCCTTGCGCACCTTGTCGCCGAGCAATGATGTGGTGATCGAGGAGAACCGCGTCGTCTGCGGTAACGGCGAGTTGCGCTGGGTGCAGTTCATAAACCGTGGTTTCTTCGACGAACTGGGGGTCTTGCGCGAGATCCAGTGCGTCGGCCGCGACATCACGGCGCAGAAAGTGGCCGAGCTGGCGCTGCAGGAGGCCAATGCCAATCTCGAACGCAGGGTGGCCGAGCGTACCCGGCAGTTGCAGGAGCTTGCGGTGCAGATCACCCTGGCCGAGGAGAGCGAGCGCAAGGCGATCGCGCGCGACCTGCACGATGATCTCGGCCAGTTGCTGCATATCGCCCAGATGCGGCTGGACCAGGTGCAGCGCTCGGTCGGCGATGACGCGCTCGTTGCTGCCCTGGTGCAGGTAGGGGGGCTGATCCGTGATGCGAGCCGGCGGGTGCGCTCGATGACGGCACAGCTCAGTCCGCCGGTGCTGCGTACGCTGGGCCTGGTGTCGGCTCTGCACTGGCTGGCCGACGAGATGGGGCGCGAGTTCGGGCTCGATGTCGAGGTGGACGTCGAGCCTGTGGGCACGGATACGGACGGGGGCAAGGCGATCGCCCTGGGCGAGGCGCAGAGCCTGATCCTGTTCCGCGCGGTGCGCGAGCTGCTGCTCAACGTGCTCAAGCATGCGGGTACTTTCTGGGCGCAGGTCAGGGTCGAGCATACGGCGCATTTCTTGCGCATCACGGTGCGTGACGAAGGGCGGGGGATCGAGAACCTTGCCGCCGCGCTCGACCAGCGCGAGCGCTTCGGGCTGGCCAGCCTGCAGGAGCGCATCGGTTATCTCCATGGAACGGTCGTCATCGACTCGGCACCCGGGCGAGGGACCTCAGTGCGGCTGCAGGTGCCGCTTGGCAGCAGTCGTGGCTCGGGGAGGCGACGATGAGCATCAGGGTCATGCTCGGCGACGACCATCGGATCTTCATCGAGGCCCTCGCCGGCATCCTGTCGGACGAGCCCGACATCGTGGTGGTGTCCTGCGTCGGCAGTGCGGCCGAGATCTTCGCCGAGATCGGGCGCGTGCGCCCGGATGTACTCATCCTCGATGTCGGCCTGCCTGACGAGAATGGCATCGAGGTCATGCAGCGCTTGCGACGCGAGCATGCAGGCGCGCGCGTGCTGGCACTCTCGGGCTATGCCGATCGAACCTTCGTCGAGGAGATGCTCAAGGCCGGCGCCTCTGGCTATGTGGTCAAGACGGCCAGCACCCAGGAGCTGATCAACGGCGTGCGCGCGGTCGCCGAAGGCAAGCACTTCCTGTGCGCGGAGGCAACCGCGCGCATGCTGAACCGTTTTCTGCCGCGTGCGGACAGCTGCCCGCCGGTCAGCCTGTTGAGCCAGCGCGAGCGCGAGGTGCTGGTGCTGCTGGCCAATGGCAAGCGTGCGGCGGAGATGGCAGCCGAGATGGGGATCACCGTGTCGACGGTGGAGGTCCATCGGCGCCACCTGAAGGACAAGCTCGGCCTGCGCACGTCGGCCGACCTCACGCGCTATGCAATCCGTGAGGGCCTGGTTGCGCCCTGAGGGCGATGTACGCATTTCTTGGTAGCGGGGTCATCGTTGCTGTGAATGGAACGGAATGCGCAATTCCGTAACATCGGTTGCTACGCGCGTCATGCCATTTCGAATGCACGCCGCAGCCGCCGCAAGGGACCCAGCCCATGAGCTTTGCCACGATGACCCTGAGAACACGCCTCGTCCTGGCCTTGCTGGCCGTGGTGGCGGGCTTTGTTTCCATCGGCCTGGTCGCCCTCTTCGACCTCCGTACCAGCATGGAAGAAGACCGCCGCGAACGTGTCCGCGCGGTGACGGACAGTGCGATGGCAACCCTGAGCTATTTTCACTCGCTCCAGGCGGCAGGCGCCCTCGGCGAGGACGATGCCAAGCGCCAGGCGCTGGCCTCGCTGCGTGCCTTGCGTTTCGACGGCGACAACTACGTTTTCGTGGTCGATACCCGGTACGAGTTCAAGCTCAACCCGGCCAGGCCCGACATCGAGGGGACATCAGGGCGCGAACTGCGCGACCCGGGAGGCCGCGCCTTCGTGGTGGAGATGGTGGATGTGGCCTCGGGCAGTGCGCAAGGCGGCTTCGTCGACTACGTGTGGAACAAGCCGGGCGCTACCGCCCCGGTTGGCAAGGTGTCCTATGCGCGTCTGTTTGCGCCGTGGCAATGGGTCATCGGCGCAGGTGTGTACCAGGACGACGTCGCACAGGCGTTCCAGGACCAGGCGGTGAAGATCGGGCTGATTGGATTGCCCATCGTGCTTGCCATCGTTGCCATTTTCGGCCTCATCAGCCGCAGCATCTTTGGCCAGCTGGGCGGTGAGCCCGCGGCGGCGGTGTCCGTCGTGCAGCAGATCGCGCGTGGCGACCTGAGCGCGGCGGTTGCTCGGCCCGGCATGCGGGCCGGCAGCATGCTGCATGCCGTCGATGAGATGCGCGACAAGCTCGTGGGCATGCTCAGGGACATGACGCGCATGGCCCAAGCGCTCGATGGCCGTGCGCAACAGATTGCCAGCGCGGCTGGCCAGGTCGCAGCGGCGAGCGGGGATCAGGCGCAGGCCACGAGCACGACTGCGGCCGCACTGCAGCAGGTGACGGCGAGCATTGGCGCCGTGTCCGGGATTGCGGCGACGACCGAGCGGCACGCGGTTGGAACGGCCGAGCGTGCGGGTGAAGGGACTGCGGCGGTGATGCATGCGTCGGCCGAGGTGGAAAAGGTCGAGCGCCTGATTGCCTCGTCGGCCCAGAAGGTCGAGGGCCTCAAGGTACGCTCCGGCGAGATCGGCAGTGTCGCCGTCGTGATCAAGGAGATTGCCGAGCAGACCAACCTGCTCGCGCTCAATGCGGCGATCGAGGCCGCCCGCGCAGGCGAGCAGGGGCGTGGCTTTGCAGTGGTGGCCGATGAGGTGCGAAAGCTTGCGGAGCGGACCGCCGAGGCGACCACCCGCATCAGCCGGACGGTCGAAGCGGTGCAGCAGGAAACCGAGACCGTGGTCGTCACGATGCACGAGACGGTGCCGCAGGTGCAGGCGAGCCTCGTCAAGGTACGGGAAGTTGCCGGCATCCTGCAGACCATCCGCGGGCAGGCCGAGGACTCCCTCGCCAAGGCGCGCGACGTGGCGCTTGCGACGCGGGAGCAGGGGACGGCCGCCAACGAGATCGCGGCCAATGTCGAGCGTATCGCGGGCATGGCCGAGGAGGTGAGCCTCACCATGAGTGGCAATGCCGACGCGGCCCGAGAGATGCAGGACATGGCCGTTGAGCTGATGCGGTCGGTGCGCCGTTTCAGCCTGCCCTGAGTACGAGCGCATGCAGCCGGGGCTCGGTGGGTCGGTGATGAAGCTGCTGCTGGTGGCGCCGCAGGGGGGCGTGCGGGCGCAGCTCGTGGACATGCTGGATGAATTCTGCGGTGAGCTGTACGTCGTTGATCATGACGATGAAGCCTTGGCTGGCCTGCTGCCGGCGACGGCGGTGGGGCGGGCCAGACAGGGTGCGGTGTCCGCGCGCCACGGCGCATTCAGCCTCGAGCGCTGCGATCTGGTGCTGCTGTGCCTGGATGAATCAGGACTCGAGGGCGGACGCGCGCTGATCGAAGGTTTCCACGCGGCCGGCGGCGGCAATGCACCAGCCATCCTTGCCGTCGTCGGCGGGGATGATCTGGCCGATCGCGCTGCCTTGTTCCGCTGCGGGGTGGATGACTACGTCGCCGCGCCGCTGGTCCGGGAAGAACTGCTCGCGCGCATCTTCAACCTGGTCGGCAGGCATCGTTCGCTCGACGACGCGCGGCGTGCCAGGCGCCAGGATTTCGATCGCGTCCTGCTGCAACTGGCACGCAGCGTCCTCCCGGGTAGTGGCCGCCTGCAGCAGGCGCTGGAAGAGATTGCCGGCCAGTCGGCGCGGGTGCTCGACGCGAAGGCTTCGATCTGGCTGCTCGATGCGGCGGGCCAGCTGCGTTGCGTGGCGCACGGCGGCACGGACGGCGAGAAGGCTTGCGAGTGTGCTTGCCCTGTGCTCGCCGACGTCGATTTCCCGGCGTACTTCGCGGCCTTGAGAGGCAGTCGCGTGTTGAGCGTGAACGATGCGGCCGTGCACCCGGCGACGCGGGAGCTGTCGCGGGCGCATCTTGCCGCTCGCGACATCGTATCCCTGCTCGATACGCCGATCCGCCAGGGTGACCGTCTGCTGGGTGTGGTATGCCATGAGCAACTTCACTTGCCGCGGGTGTGGACGGTTGATGAGGAGGCGTTTGCGGCGGGTGTGGGCGAGCAGGTGGCGCGTGTGCTTGCGGCGCATGAGCACTGGTGCGCGAACCAGGAGTTGCATCTTGCCAAGCGCGTGATGCAGCTCGCCCCGGTGTCGATCATGATCACCGACGCACAGCGAACGATCGTGTTCGTGAACGAAGCATTCGAGCAGATGAGCGGCTATCTTGCCCACGAGGTGATGGGGCAGTCGCCGCGGATCCTGTCTTCGGGGATGCATGGTCCCGACTTCTACGAGGCGATGTGGCAGAGCATCGACCGCACCGGCTTCTGGCAAGGCGAGATCTGGGACCGGCGCAAGAGCGGGGAGCGCTACCCGAAGAGCCTGATGATCAAGCGCCTCGCGAATGGTCATGGCGAGACCTCCCATTACGTAGGCCTTGCCTTGGACGTTTCGGTGGAGCGTGCCCAGCAGAGCCAGATCGAGTTCCTCGCCTACCACGACAGCCTCACCGGCCTCGCCAACCGCAGCTTGTTTGCCGACCGCCTGCGCCAGGCGGTGGCACGCGCCGAGCGCAACGGATCGCGGGTGGCAGTGCTCTACCTGGACGTCGATCGCTTCAAGGTCATCAACGACTCCTTCGGCCATGAAGCGGGCGACCGCATGCTCAAGGAGGTCGCGCAGCGTATCCACGCGTCGATCAGGGATGGCGACACGCTGTGCCGGCAGGGTGGCGATGAGTTTCTCGTCATCGTCGATGACGTGGTCGATGTCGACAGCCTGTCGTGCGTTGCACGCCGCATCCTAGATACGGTGAGCCTGAGCTTCGAGCACGAGGGGCGGGACTTTTCTCCGACGCTGTCGATGGGGATCTCGATCTTTCCGGACGATGCCCGTGACGAGTCCGAACTGGTCAAGAATGCCGACATGGCCATGTACCAGGCCAAGGACAGCGGACGCAACCGTTACCAGTTCTTCACCGCCGAACTCAATCGCATCACGCGCCGCAAGGCCGAGATCGAGAGCAGCCTGCGCAGCGCGCTGGCAGTGAAGCAGGGCCTGTTCATGGTCTACCAGCCCAAGATCGCACTGGAGTCGGGCGCCTTGATCGGCTACGAGGCGCTGGTGCGCTGGTCGCCCTCGGCGGGGACGTTGGTGCCACCAGCGCTGTTCATCGAGATCGCCGAAGAGTCGCACCAGATCGTGGCGCTGGGCGATTGGATCATCGACATGGTGCTCGACCAGGTTGCGCACTGGCAGCGCGGGGGCTGCACGGTGCCGCCGGTCGCCATCAACGTGTCGCCCGTTCAGCTCAGGTATCCGGGCCTGGTGGAGCGCCTGGCCCATGCGTGTGATCGGGCCGGCGTCGACAGGCGGCTGATCGAGATCGAGATCACCGAGAGCGTTTTCGTCGGCGACATCGACGCCGCGCGCGGGCTGCTGCAGCAGGTCAAGGCTGCAGGGTTCAAGCTGACGCTGGACGATTTCGGCACCGGCTATTCCAGCTTCAGCTATATCGCGATGCTGCCCTTCGATGCGATCAAGGTCGATCGCTCCTTCGTCTCCAGGTTGGGCGAGAACCTCAAGGCCGCGTCGGTTCTCAAGGCGGTGATTGCACTTGCCAAGGAGCTTGGCCTCGAGCTGGTTGCCGAGGGCGTCGAGACCGAGGCTCAGGCAGCGTGGTTGCGCACTGCCGGGGCGGAGGTCGCGCAGGGGTACCACTTCGGCATCCCGGCCAAGGCAGCGGACCTGATCCTCTAGCCCCGCCGCCTGCGCCCGTGCGGCGCGAGACTCAGCCCTTTTCGCCCTTGGCCGCCAGATAGATCCCCACCAGCAGCAGGCTGAAGCCGACGAATTGCAGTGGCGCGAAGCCCTCGCCGAAGATGATGAAGGCCATCAGTGCGCTGCCGACCGGTTCGCCGAGCGTGACCACGGCGACGAAAGTGGCGGACACGTAGCGCAGCGACCAGTTGTAGGCGGTGTGGCCGAGCAGTTGCGGGCCGAGCGCCATCGCCAGCAGCACCAGCCAGGCGGTACCCGAGAGCGCGAACAGCTCGACCCCGCCTGCGCCGCTGGCCGCGAACAGGAACAGCGCTGCGGCGCCGTAGGCGAGCCAGATGTAGGCCGGCAGCCCGAGCCCGGCGCGCAGTCGGCGGCCGATCAGCAGGTAGGCGGAGAAGCACCAGCTGCCGACCAGCGCCAGCAGGTTGCCGAACATGGGGTCGCTGCCGGCCCCCGCGTTCTGGCTGTCGCTCCAGAAGATGAACAGGCTGCCGGCAAAGGACAGCGCGATGCCGCCGATCATCATGCGCGTAGGCGTCTCGCGGAAGATCAGGAAAGAGGCCAGGCCGATCCACAGCGGGTTGGTGGTGACGAGCGCGGTGCTGGATGCGACCGAGGTGTATTCCAGCGAGCTGATCCAGGTGGCGAAATGCAGGGCGAGGAAAAAGCCCGCCGCCAGCGCCATGCCGATCTGCCGGCGGGTGAGCCGCGCCAGTTCGCGGCGCGACTGCATGAGCGCGACCGGCGTGATGATCAATGCGGCGAGCCCGAGCCGCCAGGTCGCCACGGTGAGCGAGCTCACCCCTTCGGCCTGCGCCAGGCGGGCGAAGATGGCGCCGAAGGAGATCGCGGTGAGGCCAATGCCGAGGACGACGAAGGGGAGCCAGCGAGCGGGTTGGGTTGTTTGGGACATCGAGCTTGGGGCGTCGTTGGGGGTATTGCGCCTGAGGGGCGGAGTGCCCGGCCTTGCGCTGGTCGAGCGCTGGGCCGGTATCGATGATCGCCGATCAGGCGTGCCCGCCCTCCAGATACGCCGCGCGCACCTCCGGACTCGCCAGCAGTTCAGCCCCCGTACCGGCGAGCGTGATCTCGCCGTGCTGCAGCACGTAGCCGCGATCGGCTACACGCAGGGCCTGGTTGGCATTCTGTTCGACGAGCAGGATGGTCATGCCGTGGTCGCGGTTGAGCTCGCGGATGATCTGGAACACCTTGCGGATGTAGATCGGCGCCAGCCCGAGCGAGGGCTCGTCGAGCAGCAGCAGCTTGGGCCGGCTCATCAGCGCGCGGCCGATGGCGAGCATCTGCTGCTCGCCGCCCGACAGCGTGCCGGCGCGCTGCGACTTGCGCTCGTCGAGGATGGGGAACATTGCGAACACGCGCGCGATGTCGGCGTCGTAGTTGGCGGGGTCGGCGTGGGCCGTGCCCATCTGCAGGTTCTCGATCACCGTCATGCGCGGGAAGATGCGCCGGCCCTCGGGTACGAGGGCGATGCCGCGGCGGGCGATCTCGTGGGTATGGACGCGGGTGATGTCCTCGCCGTCGAACACGATGCGCCCGGCGCTCGCCTTGGGGTTGCCGAACAGGCTCATCATCAGCGTCGATTTGCCGGCGCCGTTGGCGCCGATCAGGGTGACGATCTCGCCGACCTGCACCTCGACGTCGATGCCGCGCAGTGCGTGGATGTGGCCGTAATGGGCGTGTACACCCTCCATCGTGAGCATCATGCTGCGGCCCCTCCCATCGCTTCTTCTTCCTCGTCTTCGCCCAGGTAGGCCTTGATCACCTCGGGGTTGTTGCGCACCGATTCGGGCGTGCCTTCGGCGATCTTGCGCCCGTAGCTGATCACGCCGATGTGGTCGGACACGTTCATCACCACGCTCATGTCGTGCTCGATGAGCAGGATGGCGATACCCAGCTCGCCGCACAGGTAGAGCAGCAGCTCGTTCAGTTCCGCCGACTCGCGCGGGTTGAGGCCGGCCGCGGGCTCGTCCAGGCACAGCAGCACCGGGTCGACGCACAGCGCGCGCGCGATCTCGATGCGGCGCTGGATGCCGTAGGGCAGGTCGCCCGCGGCGTCGTCGGCGAGGTGGGTGAGCTTGAGGCGCTCGAGCCACATCGCTGCGCGCTCCACCGCCTTGCGCTCGGCCGCACGGTAGCCCGGCAGCTTGAACAGGCCGGCGATCGAGAACATCGAGGCGCGCTGCAGCACGTTGTGCTGGGCGACGATGAGGTTCTCCAGCACCGTCATCTTCGGGAACAGGCGGATGTTCTGGAAGGTTCGCACCACCTGGGCGTCGCGCGCGACGCGGTGGCTGGGCAGCTTCTCCAGCAGCATTTCGCCGCGCGTTGGATGTGCCAGGCGCAGGGTGCCGGTCGTGGGCTTGTAGAAGCCGGTGAGGCAGTTGAACAGCGTGGTCTTGCCGGCGCCGTTGGGGCCGATGATGCCGGTGATCTTGCCGGCCGGCACCTCCAGCGAAAGGTCGTCGATCGCGGTCAGGCCGCCGAAGCGCATGGTCAGGTTGCGCACCGAGAGCAGGGTGGCGGGCGTGTTCATTGCGCCACCTCCGTGCCGGCGGCGGCCGGCTTCGAACGCTGTAGCGGCTTCAGGCGTACCGTCGGTTCGCGGTGCGAGAGCAGGCCGCCCGGTTTCCAGACCATGATCAATACCATTGCGGCGCCGAACAGCAGCATGCGGTACTCGGCAAAATTGCGCCCGAACTCGGGGATCAGCACCAGCAGCGTGGCGGCCAGCACCACGCCCATCTGCGAGCCCATGCCACCGAGCACGACGATTGCGAGGATGATCGCCGATTCGGTGAAGGTGAAGCTCTCGGGCGAGATGAAGCCCTGGCGCGCGGCAAAGAACACCCCGGCGAAGCCGCCCAGCATGGCGCCGATGGCGAAGGCCGAGAGCTTGATGTTGGTGGTGTTCATGCCCATCGCCTTGCACGCGATCTCGTCTTCGCGCAGGGCCTCCCAGGCCCGCCCCACGGGCAGCTTGCGCAGCCGCGACACGAAGGCGTGGGTGAGCAGGGCGAGCACCAGGATCAGGTAGTAGAGGAAGATCAGCCGGTGCATGGCCGAGAACTCCAGCCCGAAGAAGCTGGCGAAGCTGTGCCCGCCCTCGGGTGCGCTGCGGGTGAACTCGAGGCCGAAGAAGCTCGGCCGCGGGATCGAGCTGATGCCGTTGGGGCCGCCGGAGAACTCGGTCCAGTTCACCAGGATGACGCGGATGATCTCGCCGAAGCCGAGGGTGACGATGGCAAGGTAGTCGCCGCGCAGGCGCAGGATGGGGTAGCCGAGCAGGATGCCGAAGCTCGCTGCCAGCGCACCCGACACCGGCAGTGCCTCCCAGAAACCCCAGCCGTACTGGGTGGACAGCAGCGCGTAGGAGTAGGCGCCGACGGCGTAGAAGGCGACATAGCCGAGGTCGAGCAGGCCGGCCAGGCCCACCACCACGTTCAGCCCCCAGCCCAGCATCACGTAGATCAGCACCGTGGTGGCGATGTCGACCACGTAGCGGTTGTCGGAATACACGATCGGCAGTGCGATCGAGGCGCCGAGCGCGATCCAGCCCAGCACGTTGACCACGCGCTGCGCGCCGTGGGCGCGGTCGGCAGCGGTGGCGGTGCTGACCCGGTCGCGGGCGAGCTTGCGGTTGCGCATGTTGTCGATCGACCAGCGCAGCAGCAGGCGGCCGGCGAACACGGCGGCGACGGCGGCGACGAGCAGGCCGAAGCGGGTCTCGACCCCCAGCCGGCCGCCCACGTCGACGGTGGTGAGGCCGATCAGCGGCACGCCGAGGATGAGGCCGACGAAGGCCACCCAGCCGGCGTCGCGCAGACGCTCGGTGGGGGTCATCGCGTGACGGGCGAAGACGATGGCGCTCATCACACTTTCTCCACTTCAGGCCGGCCGAGCAGGCCGGAGGGGCGCAGCATCAGCACCAGGCACAGGATGCTGAAGGTGGCGACGTCCTTGTATTCCGCCCACAGGTAGGCCGCCCAGAAGGACTCGATGAGACCGATCAGCAAGCCGCCCAGCATCGCGCCCGGCAGCGAGCCGATGCCGCCCAGCACCGCAGCGGTAAAAGCCTTGATGCCGGCGAGGAAGCCGATGAAGAAATCCACCACGCCGTAATACACCGTGACCATTACCCCGGCGACCGCAGCCAGCGCCGCGCCGAGCATGAAGGTGAGCGAGATGGTGCGGTCCACATTGACGCCGAGCAGCGAGGCCATGGTGCGGTCCTGCTCGCAGGCGCGTTGCTGGCGGCCGAAGGGGGTCTGCGTGATCATCCAGGTGAAGGCGATCATCAGCACCACGGTGGTGACGATGATCAGCATCTGGCTCCAGCCGATCTGTACGGTGAAGCCAGGGGCGTCCCACAGCACCACGCCGCCCTCGAGCACCGGCGGGATGGGTTTGACGCGTGCGCCCTGGGTGAGCTGCACGCTGTTCTGCAGGAAGATCGACATGCCGATCGCCGAGATCAGCGGCGCCAGCCGGGTCGAGCCGCGCAGCGGGCGGTAGGCGGTGCGTTCCACCGCCCAGCCGTAGGCCGAGGTGAAGAAGATCGACACGATCAGCACGAAGGTCAGTGCGAGCGGGATCGAGGTCACGTCGGCGGCGGCGAGAATGGTGAAGGCGGTGACCGCGATGAATGCGCTCACCATGAAGATGTCGCCATGGGCGAAGTTGATCATGCCGATGATGCCGTACACCATCGTGTAGCCGATGGCGATCAGGCCGTACATGGCGCCGAGCGTGAGCCCGTTGATCAGTTGCTGGAGTGCGTAGGCCACGATGTCTCCTGCGGTGGCGGCGCACGACGGCCGACGGTGGTGGACCGTCGCCGTGCGCGGGGGGATTCTTGTTTGCGCGGCCGGCGCGCAGTGTCAGGCGCGCGCCGGCCGGGTGTTGCGCTGCAGGGCGCGATTACTGCGCGTAGTCGTACTGGCCGCCCTGCCAGCGATAGACCACGAAGCCCGGCGCCTTCTGGTCGCCCTTGGCGTCGAAGGACAGCTCGCCGATCACGGTGTTGAAGCTGCCGCCACGCATCGCCTTCTCGAGGTCGGCGTACTTGGTGCTCTTGGCTGCCGTAGCGGCCTGCTCGAAGAGCTGGAAGGCAGCGTAGGCGTAGAGCACATAGCCTTCGGGCTCGACCTTGGCGGCGCGGAACTTCTCCACCACCGGGGCAGCGTCGGCGTTCTTGCGCGGGTCGGGCGAGAAGGTGAACAGCACCTTGTCCGCAGCCGGACCGGCAGCGGTGACGAGCTCGGAGTTGGTCATGGTGTCGCCGCCCATCACGGTCAGGTCGAGGCCGGCGGCCTGGGCCTGGCGCAGGATGAGCGCAACCTCGGTGTGGTAGCCGCCGTAGGCCATCACCTCGACGCCGGCCTGCTTGAGCTTGGTGACCAGGCCCGAGTAGTCCTTCTCGCCGGCAGTGATCGCCTCGCGCAGCGTGGGCTTGAGGCCCTTGCCTTCCATCGCCTTGGCCATCTCGTCGGCCAGGCCCTTGCCGTAGGCGCTCTTGTCGTCGACCACGGCGACCTTCTTGCCGGCGAACTTGTCGGCGATGTAGCTGCCCGCCACCATGCCTTGCTGGTCGTCACGGCCCATGATGCGGAAGATGTTGTCCAGGCCGCGCTCGGTCACTTGCGGGTTGGTCGACACCGTGGCCATCGGGATGTCGGCCTCGTTGTAGACCTCGGAGGCCGGGATGGTCGAGCTCGAGCACCAGTGGCCGTGCATGAAGACGATCTTGCGGTTGACCATGGTGTTGGCCACCGATACCGCTTGCTTGGGATCGCAGGCGTCGTCGCCGACCTCCAGCTTCAGCTTCTCGCCGAGCACGCCGCCGCGGGCGTTGATGTCGGCGATGGCCATCTCCGCACCCTTGCGGATCTGGTCGCCGGCCGAGGCGTACTGGCCGGTCATCGGGCCGGCGATGGCGACCGACAGGTCGGCCAGGGCCGCGTTGGAGAAGCCGCCGAGGGCGAGGACGGCGGTGGCGAGCAGGGTTTTTTTCATGAAACGTCTCCTTCGTGGCTGTGTGTCGTTTGCGATTGCTGCTTGGCCCAGCGTTGCAGGCCGTTGATGCGGGTTGCCACCGTACGGTGGCGTGTGCGCCCGGCAAAGGTAAGCGAATTTTTCAGTCTTGCCATCCGTGATGCCCCTAGCTGCGTGATGCCGGTCTGGATCGGGGCCCATCCGTACCGTGTTCTGGAGCCTGGCGCTAGGCACCCATGGCCATCAGGCTGGCGTTGCCGCCTGCGGCGGCGGTGTTGATCGACAGTGTGCGCTCATGCACCAGGCGGCCGAGGTCGTAATCGGGCGTGGGGCGCAGCAGTTGCAGGATCGGGCCCTCAAGTGCCGCTAGGCGCTGCTGCAGCTCATTGGCGCCGCGGTCGTCGCCATCGAACAGCAGGGCGCCGATCGGTTGTTCGATCCAGTTGGCGTTCACCGCCACGGCGGGGCCAAGGTCCGACGGTAGCGCCGCCACGGTGCTGCGGGCGGCCGGGGTGTCAGCGAGCAGCAGCCGGTTGCCGCTGGCGAGTGCGGCCATGACCTGGTGCAGTACGGCGGCAGCGGTGTGCGCGACGCCGGCGATCAGGCCGCGCGCGGTAAAGCGCAGGCTGTCGTCCTCGCCGGTGGGGCCGGGCAGCGCCAGACGCAGGCCGCTGATGCGGCGGGCGCGGCAGGCGTCTGCGCGGTCGCGCAGTACGGTGAATTCGTCACCCTCCACGAGGCCACGACCAGCGCCGTCCAGCCAGGCGAGGAAGCCGTCGAGCGCGGTGTCGACAGCGCGCGTCTCCTTGCCTTCGCTGACCGCGAGTGCGCCGTCGAGCAGCGCCGGGCCCGGCGTGCGCGCCAGCAGGCGGTGCAGGTAGAGCGGCCCGCCAGCCTTCGGCCCGGTGCCCGACAGGCCTTCGCCACCAAAGGGTTGTACGCCGACGACGGCGCCGATGATGTTGCGGTTCACATAGAGGTTGCCGACGTGGGCGCTTGAGGCGATGCGCTCGACGGTCTCGTCGATGCGGGTGTGCACGCCCATGGTCAGGCCGTAGCCGCTGGCGTTGATGGCGTCGATCAGCCCATCCAGCCCGGCTGCACGGTAACGCAGTACGTGCAGGATGGGGCCGAACTGCTCGCGGCCGAGTTCGGACAGCGCGCCGATCTCGATGATCGTCGGCGCGACGAAGTTGCCGCGTGCGCAGTCCGCGGGCAGCGGCAGGCGGGTGACGCGTGCGCCGCGGCCCTGCATCGTCGCGACATGGGCTTCCAGCCCTGCGCGCGCCTCGGCATCGATCACCGGACCGATGTCGACCCGGACGTCGGCCGGGTCGCCCAGGCGCAGTTCGTCGAGCGCCCCGCGCAGCATGTGCAGCACGCCGTCGGCGATGTCGTCCTGCAGGCACAGCACGCGCAATGCCGAGCAGCGCTGGCCGGCGGAGTCGAAGGCGGAGGCGAGCACGTCGGCGACCACCTGCTCGGGCAGGGCGGTGGAGTCCACGATCAGGGCGTTCTGGCCGCCGGTCTCGGCGATCAGCGGCACGTTGCCGCCGCGTTCGGCGAGCTTGCGGTTGATGAGCGCTGCCACCTCGGTGGAGCCGGTGAACATCACGCCGCACACGCGTGCGTCCGCCACCAGCGCGGCGCCGACGGTCTCGCCGCGCCCGGGCAGCAGCTGCAGCGCCGCGGCCGGTACGCCGGCCTCGTGCAGCAGGCGCACCGCGTAGGCGGCGATCAGCGGTGTCTGTTCGGCGGGCTTGGCGAGCACCGGGTTGCCGGCGGCGAGCGCGGCCGACACCTGGCCGGTGAAGATGGCAAGCGGGAAATTCCACGGGCTGATGCACAGCACCGGCCCGAGCGGGACGTGGCTTGCAGCGTCGAAGCCGCGCGCCTGCTGGGCGTAGTAGCGCAGGAAATCGACCGCCTCGCGCAGTTCGGCCACGGCGTTGGCCCAGGACTTGCCAGCCTCGCGCACTGCCAGTGCGATCAGGGTGTCGGCATCGCGCTCGAACAGTTCAGCGGCAGTCTGAAGTCGTGTGCAGCGCATGGCCGCCGGCTGGGCCGCCCAGTCGGGCGCGGCAGCGCTGGCGGCGGCCAGGGCGCGCTCGATGTCCGCGGCGGTGGCCTCGGCGACACCGCCGACTGTTTCGCTGCGATTGGCCGGGTTGGTGACCGGCTGCACCTGGGCAGGCACGGCAACGCTGCCGGCAACGATCGGGCCGGCTGCGAAGGGCATGCTGCGCGAGGCCTCGATTGCAGCGGCGATGCGCGCGCGCACCGGCTCGCTGGCGAGGTCGATGCCCGCGGAGTTGGTGCGCAGCGCACCGAATAGATCACAAGGCAGCGGGATGCGCGGGTGCGGCGCACCGGCGAGCGCTGCGGCCTGCTCGACCGGGTCGGCGATCAGCTCCTCGACTGCCACGCGCTCATCGACGATGCGATTGACGAAGCTGGTGTTGGCACCGTTCTCGAGCAGGCGACGCACGAGGTAGGCGAGCAGGGTCTCGTGGCTGCCCACCGGGGCGTAGATGCGCACCATGCGGTGACGGCCGGGCTGGCCGACGAGCTGGTCGTAGAGCGGTTCGCCCATGCCGTGCAGGCACTGGAACTCGTAGTCGCCGGGTTGCCAGGCACGGCCGTCGGCGGCGGCGAGGTGAAAGATGGCCGCCAGCGAGTGGGCATTGTGGGTGGCGAACTGAGGGTAGATCGCGTCGCGCGCGGCGAGCAGCTTCTGCGCGCAGGCGAGGTAGGCGACGTCGGTGTAGACCTTGCGCGTATAGACCGGGTAGCCGGCCAGGCCGTCGATCTGCGCGCGCTTGATCTCGGCGTCCCAGTAAGCGCCCTTGACCAGGCGCACCATCATGCGCTGGCCGCTGCGCCGTGCGAGGTCGATCACGAAGTCGAGCACGAAGGGCGCGCGCTTCTGGTAGGCCTGCACGACGAAGCCCAGCCCGCTCCAGCCGGCGAGTGCGTCGTCGGTAGCAAGCGCTTCGAGCAGGTCGAGCGAGATGTCCAGGCGCTCGGCCTCCTCGGCGTCGATGTTGAGGCCGATTTCGTAGCCTTTGGCGAGCAGGCACAGCGCCTTCAGCCGGGGCAGCAGTTCGCCCAGCACGCGTTCGCGTTGCGACCAGGTGTAGCGCGGATGCAGGGCGGAGAGCTTGACCGAGATGCCGTTGCCGTCGACCACGCCTCGGCCCTTGGAGGCCTGGCCGATGGCATGGATGGCGCGCTCGTAGTCCTTGAAGTAGCGCTCGGCGTCGGCGGCCGTCATGGCGGCCTCGCCCAGCATGTCGAAGGAGTAGCGGTAGCCCTGTTTCTCGTGTTCGCGGCCGCGCTTCAAGGCCTCGTCGATGTCGCGGCCGGTGACGAACTGTTCGCCCAGCATGCGCATCGCCAGGTCCATGCCCTTGCGGATCAGTGGCTCGCCGCCGCGCGCCACCAGGCGGGTGAGCGCTGCGGACAGACCTTGCTCGCTGCTGGTCGATACCAGCCGGCCTGTGATCAGCAGGCCCCAGGTCGCGGCATTGACGAACAGCGAGGGGCTGTTGCCAATGTGCGCGCGCCAGTCGCCGTCGGCGAGCTTGTCGCGGATCAGGCGGTCGGCGGTGGCCTTGTCGGGCACGCGCAGCAGGGCTTCGGCCAGGCACATCAGTGCCACGCCTTCCTGGCTGGAGAGCGAGAACTCCTTCATCAGGGCGTCGACGCCGGACGAGCGCGTACGCGTGGCGCGCAGGCCGGTGACGAGGTCGTGGGCGAGCGTATGCACCGGCTCGCGCAGCGCGTCGGGGAGACGTGCGGCGGCGATCAGGGCAGGCACGCAGATCGGTTCCGGCTGGCGCCAGGCGGCATCGATCCGTTCGCGCAGCGCACTGCGCCGGGTCGCGGGCAGGGCCGCGGCAGCGCACGATTCGGGAGCCAGCTGGGGGGGCGACGAGGGCAGCGAGGTCACGGCCGGATACTCCTGGGAAGGCGTCCGTATGGGGTGGGGAGGGGCGTTCGGGAGCCCGTTGAGCTGGAGCGAATTTTTTGCCAAAAACAAAAGTTAATGGCTCCAAAATTCGCGTTTATAAAGTCATAATTCCCGTTTCAACCAGCCGATGCAGGCGAATAGTCTGCTGCACTGCAATGGATCGTATCGATCAGAAGATCCTCGTCGAACTGCAGGCCGATGCGCGCCTGTCGATCGTCGAGCTGTCACGCCGCGTGGGGCTGACGAAGACGCCTTGTGCCGAGCGCGTGCGCAGGCTGGAGAAGGCGGGGGTGATCCGCGGCTACCACGCCGACCTCGACCCCGATGCGGTGGGTGCTGGCCATATAGTCGTTGTCCAGGTCCTGTTGACCAGCACCGCCGAGCTGGATCTGCGCCGCTTCAACGACGCGGTCCGGCGCATTCCGGAGATCGAGTCCTGCCACATGATCGCGGGCGATTTCGACTACCTGCTCAAGGTGCGCACCCGCGACATCAACGAATACCGCCGGGTGATGGGCGACCAGATCTCGGGGCTGCCGTGCGTCAAGCAGACGCATACCTACGTGGTGATGGAGGTGGTGAAGGACGAGCGCAACCTGCCGGTACGCCCTTCGGCTGTGTGAGCATCAGGGCGGCCGGTATTTTGGTGGTGAGGTGAGAGCTCTATCTATCCGAGTGGCTCTCTCTGGATTGCATGCTGAACTTCCGAGCCCCATCTGGCACCGATGTTCAGCAATCTTGACAAAGCTGTCCAACCTTCGATATTGCCCTTCTACGCTCGTCATCTAGCGGCCAGCCGCATCCGAGCCGGATGTATGAGTCGAAATACGTAGATGAAGAGAAAATGGCGCCCGGCAGTACTCTGATACGGTTTTCGAGCGCTCTCCGAAAAAGACGGCGAGAGGAGACGCTGGCAGGCAACTTCACCCACATCGACAATCCGGCTCGCGTGTCGTGGACGTAAGTGCCATCCGGAAATGCATCTTTGACAAGTGCGGCAACCGTTTGGCGTTGGCGCCAGATATTCTCGCGGACGTGCTGAATATGGCGGTCATATGAGCCGCTCTCAAGAAATCTTGCGACAACTCGTTGCTGTAGCTCCTCTTTTGGGCGTGACTGCACCATGCTAAGGGCCTCTATAGTCGCATGCCAGCGCCCCCCCAGCATCCACCCTAACCTGAAGCCAGGTGATAGTGTTTTATTGAAAGAACTGCAATAGATAACGATGCCATTGCGATCCCAGTATTTCTGTGGTCTTAATTTCAGTACGTTAGGGTGCAGATCGGCATACACATCGTCTTCGATTAGTGCGATATTATGTGATTCGCATAGTGAGACCAGTCGTTCACGGGCTTCGTTTGGCATTGTACTGCCCGTGGGGTTGTGCAATGTGGGCATATTGACAACGGCAACCACTCGCGATGTTTCGCGCAATGCGAACTCGACTGCCTCGACGACGAGGCCACACTGGGCGCTGGTTGGCAGTTCGACTGAGCGAACCCCAAACGTCTCTAGCAATTGTCGGATGCCATAGTATGTTGGTGACTCAAGCAGAACCGCATCTCCAGGACGCGCAACTGCGCGCAAGGCAAGTGCCAGTCCCTCGCTCGCGCCATGATTGACGATCACGCTTTGCGGAGACACTTGAACACCTCGCTTGAGCATCCGGTGAGCAACTGCCTGTCGAAAGGCGAGGTTCCCTAACGGATGAGCGGACGATGCAAGGATATCTGGTGCCCCCCGCATAACGGCCACCGCGAGCTTACGAAGCTCGCTCGCGGGATAGAGGTGAGGGGCGCAGCTTGCAGCCGAGAGATCGACGTCGACCTTACTGTGCCGCGCAGCAGCCAGAATTGCATCGATCGAGAGAAGTTCATCGAGCTGATCGGTCCGCTCAGTCCCGAGCCCAAGTTCATGAGTCTGATGATGTCCCGCATGGGCAGTGTTGCGGACAAAATTTCCAGATCGCGCGCGGGCCTCAAGCCAGCCTGTTTCTTCAAGAGCCCGACAAGCCTGCACAGCGGTGGACAACGAAATCCCGTGCGCTCGCGTCATCTCCCTCAGCGAGGGAAGTCTCTGTCCCGGTTTGAGTGCGCCAGATTCGATAGCCTCTTGATAGTGGGAAGCAATCTTCTGGTAGAGCGGTTTTTGGTTCATTCTCGTCCTCTGCGTACTGCCCCTGGTCACCCATAACAGATGTGGCCAGACTCGTGCAGTACAGAGCTTGCTGTATCTGCGTGCTGCTGCAATTGTATTGCAATGTGCATATTTCGCGATCGGGATGAGTGAATAATAATTCGCCTTGAGTTCACAACGAGCCTGCGCAGTGGCCATAAACAAGAGCGAAATGTAATGAAAGCTACGAATAACCTCGCTGCCTATGAAGCAGAAATCTCAGAAGCGGAGCACTTGACAGTCAGTTTCAGTGAAGAGCAGGCGGCGCTTCTGAGTCGGTTGTCAAGTGAGATATCCGAGATCGGCGGTATTCAGTCGCCAGGCGCTAAAGAGATCTCGATTCGAGGTGCGAGACAGCTGGCCTCCTGCCTTGATGACGAGCAGAGTAGTCATATTGAGAGGTACAAACAGGGGAGGCTTTCGTCTTTGGCGTTCGAAGGACTGTGTGATGTGAGGCTGTCGCACGCTCCTTCGGTGTTGCCGTCGCCGACAGAACTTAAAACTCATCCATCCGTTCTGATGCTTGGGGCAAGAAACCAGATCCTGCTCAATATTCTGGATCATCGGTCATTCTCATATGATATTGACAATGACGGGGAGCAACTCCGGCTTGTTGCGAATTTCAAGGGAGGTGGGGTGGCAAGGTTGAGCCAAGAAGGCGAGTTTGTGGAGCAAAGTTCTCACTCCGGCCTGTCGCTCGGCCCTCATACTGAAGCTCCGTATTGGTGCTCGAGTAGTGCACAGGGCGGCCACTCTCCGGCCCCGTCAGCTTTGATTCTCAGTGCAATGTGGAATCCTGGAAATGAGCCTACAACAGTTATTCCTGTTGCTCCGATTCTGAGTAATATTGGGCCTACCAATACTCTTTGTCTTACGTCAAGAAGCTTTAATTTCACACGCAGCGATTCGTTTAATGCCGGACAGGGTGAGGGAGGGGGTGGTATATCAATTCTTGAGCTTGATCAGAATCATGGTTTCTCTATTAGATTCAATAGTTACCGCTTCTCTGTTGATGACAGCGCGTCTGGTCTTGTCCAGAGGGCTTACATGGAGTTCTGCAGCGCTGTATCGAGATCGGCCGGATATAAATATGTATTGTCTCAGCAGTCTGCGTTAGTCATAAATAATCTTAGGGCGCTGCACTGCAGGGATGTTGTTAAGGATAATAGGCGATTGCTGGTCAGGGTCTTTGGTTATTCAAAGTATGTAAATCCAATTGTTATAAGGGATGATCCGCTTCTGGTGAAGGGGTAGATTAAAGCAGGATTTGCGGTGGGGGCGGCGAAAATGACCTGAATCTCACTTCGTCACAGTTTTGACTGGTTCTTTGGTTTGTGGTGGGAAAGAAGTCTGCAGAAAATGACATTCGAAATTTTTGTAGTTCTGGGCTTGGTGGCGTTTCTTGCTGGTCTCTTTGATGCCATAGCGGGGGGTGGTGGTTTGATAACACTGCCGGCACTTTTCGTCGCCGGTCTTGATCCGGTGTCCGCCCTCGCAACCAATAAGCTACAGGCGACAGCTGCCACTGTCTCCGCAACTGCAGCCTATTCGCGCAAAGGCTTGATCGATTGGAGATTGGGTAGATGGGTTACTGTCATTCCAATGATTGGAGGTGCTGCGGGGGCCCTGATGGTCAATGCAATCGAAAAAAGATGGGTAGAGGCGGGAATTCCTTTCTTGCTCATTGCAGTGGCTATCTATTTTGCAGTTGCTCCTAGTGGAGAGCGGCTTAAGCGAGTTGCTTACCTTTCTATTCCTGTATTTGCCATAACGATCTCTCCGTTGCTAGGGTTCTATGATGGGTTCTTCGGTCCCGGGATCGGGTCCTTCTTTATGATTGGTCTGATGGCCTTGTGTGGTCTTAACACCATGCAAGCGGTAGGTCTTACAAAAGTCGGCAATGCGTCCTGTAATGTCGGATCGCTAATGGTATTTGTGGCAGGTGGGGCTGTGATTTGGCCTTTGGCTGCCATCATGGCCGCTGGGGCGTTTGTGGGGGCGCAGCTTGGAGCGCGATGTGCCGTATTTGTGGGGCCAAGGCTGGTGAAGCCCATGATCGTTATGGTCTGCTGTGGCATGGCATTCAAGCTATTGAACGCACAGTTCAGTTCACTGTATGCCGCTATTCGGGGCTTGATGTGAGATCGTTGGCTATTGATCCGGGTGCCTGGTCCTCGGTCTCGCGTAGTGTTTCTGAGCCACTCCCACGGGGTGAGACATCATTCTCGCTACGGTGTGGCGAATACTGGTTGCGCGGAAGATTCCTTGATGGGGGGTGTCATCGTATTCGGTCGGTACTGTTCGCTATTCATGGCGCGTGTTCTGATCTCGCTGCGCTTGATCCGATCTTGTATCCTCTTCAGGCTATGGGTGTTTCGAGCCTGACATGTAATCTCAGTGGTCATAACGCTGCGTCACCCATTGCGCTGGAGCAGAGTTGTTTATCGAAGAATTTGAAGGAAGTACTGAAGTTCTATCAGGCTATGTCGGGTTTGAGTGCGGTATGTGGAGTCAGTATGGGGGGGGCTCTTGCTCTCAAGCTTGCTGAAGCACACCAAGATAAGATTGAGAAGATCATCTTGGTGTGCCCGGCGATTTATCCGGAATGTGCCTATGGACCGGCATTTGGTGAGCCATTCCGTCATGCCATAGCCGTGCCATATGGATTCATGGACTCGTCTTCGTTGCTGTTTCTAAGGCGCTTCAGTGGCGCTGTCTTGTTGATTGTAGGTGAGTACGACGGCCTGCGTTCGAGCGACTTCGGACGCGAGCCTGGTCGCTCCGCAGGCCATGTCTTGATAAATGAGAGGCGCGCCTATAGCGCGATTCCATGCGAAGTGATCCGGGCGATCGAAGAAGCTGTACCCCATGGGGGGCTAGAAAAGGTCATATTGCCAGACTGTGACCATGGCATCTCGACATGGCTTGGCTCTGATGAAACGAGACAGAGATGGCTGGCAGAGCAGGTTGTAGATTTTCTGGAGGCGTGATTCGTGGGATGAACGGCGATCTTGGGGGATAGGGTGCCGGGCGGCCTGTGCTGCAGTGGCGGTCTGGTGCCGATGGATTGTCCTTGATGTGTAATGGAGTCACCGGCCGACTAATTGGCGTGGACCATGGTGTAACATTCTGGCCAAACCATTCGCCGCCTGCCGGTCGGTAGCGGCACTTCCAGAGACAGATAATCCATGGTCCCGCACCTCACCACCGCACTCACCGGCCCTCTGCTCGAGCTCGAGCGCCAGTTCCTCGACAATGCCTGCGACATCGAGAAGTGGTTCCGTACCCAGTGGCAGGATCACATGCCCCCGTTCTACGGCTCCACCGACCTGCGCAACTCCGGCTTCAAGCTCGCGCCGGTCGACCTCAACCTGTTTCCGGGTGGCTTCAACAACCTCAACAATGCCTTCATGCCCTTGTGCGTGCAGGCGGCGCAGGCCGCGATCGAGCGTATCTGCCCGGATGCAGGCAAGCTGCTGCTGATCCCCGAGAACCACACCCGCAACCAGTTCTACCTGCAGAATGTCGCCAAGCTGGTGTCCATCCTGCGCCTGACAGGGCTCGATGTGCGCATTGGCAGTCTGCTGCCCGAGATCGCAGAGCCGACCGTGCTCGAGCTGACCAATGGCGCCACCCTGACGCTGGAGCCGCTGCGTCGCCGTGGCGGCCGCGTTGGCCTGGATAACTTCGAACCGTGCGCGGTGCTGCTCAACAATGACCTGTCGGCCGGTGTCCCCGACGTGCTCAAGGGGCTCGACGAGCAGTGGCTGATCCCGCCGCTGCACGCAGGCTGGCACTCGCGCCGCAAGTCCAGGCATGCAGCCGCCTATGACCGTGTGGCGCGCGCCTTCGCGGAAGAGATCGGCATCGACCCCTGGCGCATCAACCCCGAGTTCGGCGTGTGCGGGCAGATCAACTTCCAGGAGCGTACCGGCGAGGAGTGCCTGGCGGCCCAGGTCGATTCGCTGCTCACCCGCATCCGCGCCAAGTACAAGGAATATGGCGTGACCGACCAGCCCTTCGTGGTCGTCAAGGCCGATGCCGGCACCTACGGCATGGGCGTGATGACGGTGAAGGATGCGTCCGAAGTCGTTGGCCTCAACCGCCGCCAGCGCAACAAGATGGCGGTGGTCAAGGAGGGGCTGCAGGTGCACGAGGTGATCATCCAGGAGGGCGTGCACACCTTCGAGACGGTGGAGGACGGGGTCGCCGAGCCGGTGGTCTACATGATGGACCACTACGTGGTGGGCGGCTTCTACAGGGTGCATACGGAGCGCGGCCGCGACGAGAACCTCAACGCCCCTGGGATGCACTTCAAGCCGTTGGCGTTCGAGACCTGCTGCACCCTGCCCGACGCTGCCCAGGGACCTGACGCTCCGCCGAATCGTTTTTATGCCTACGGCGTGGTCGCCCGCCTGGCGCTGCTGGCTGCCTCGGTGGAGATCGAGGAGACCGCGCCGGTGGAGGAGGAAGTGCTGGCCGTGTGATGCTCGCTGGCCCTGTAGGAGCGGCGCCAGCCGCGAGCCTTTTGGCCTGGCTCCGGCTGGCCGCGTCGCCTTCAGAACCTCGCGGCTTGTGCCGCTCCTACAGGGGGCGAACCGACTGTCGCGCAATCGATCGCGGCGCTTGCCGCATCTGCAGCCCGTCGATGGGCAGTGAATGGAACCTGTGATCAAGTCATGACCCGCAAGCTCAAGCTCCTCTTCATCCTCGACCCGCTCGAGGGTCTCAAGGCCTACAAGGATTCCAGCGTTGCGATGATGCGCGCAGCGGCCAGCCGTGGGCACGAGGTGTGGTCCGTGCAGCGCGCCGGACTGGCCTGGCGCGACGGCGTGGTGCTCGGCACCGGCTGCGTGCCGCTCGAAGTCTTCGAGGACGATGCCGCCTGGTACCGCGCCGGGCCGGCCAGGGCACTGCCGCTGGCCGCCTTCGATGCGGTGATGATGCGCCAGGACCCGCCCTTCGACTTCGAGTACGTCACCGCCACCTGGTTGCTGGAGGATGCGATGCAGGCTGGTGTGCGCGTCTTCAACAACCCGCGCGCGATCCGTGACCATTCCGAGAAGCTGGCGATCACCGAGTTCACCCAGTTCATGGCGACTTCGCTGGTCGCGCGCGATGCAGCGGACATCAACGCCTTCATCGACGAGCTCGGCGATGTCATCCTGAAACCGCTCGATGGCATGGGGGGAAGCCAGATCTTCCGCGTGCGCAAGGACGACCCCAACCGCAACGTCATCATCGAGACGCTGACCGGGAACGGTGCGCGCACCATCATGGCGCAGCGCTACCTGGCGCAGATCGCCGATGGTGACAAGCGCGTGCTGATCATCGGCGGCGAGGTTGTGCCCTTTGCGCTGGCGCGCATCCCGCAGGCAGGGGAGACGCGCGGCAATCTTGCCGCGGGCGGACGCGGAGTGGCGATGGCGCTCACCGCGCGCGAGCGTGAGATTGCCGAGTACCTGGCACCGATCCTGTGGCAGCGCGGCCTGCTTATCGTCGGCCTGGATGTCATCGGCGGCCACCTCACCGAGATCAACGTCACCAGCCCGACCTGCATGGTCGAGATTGCCGCCCAGCAGGGCTTCGACGTTGCCGGACTGGTTATCGACAAGCTGGAGCAGGCGTGCGCTTCCTGATCTCGGGAAATAGGGGACAGACCCCAATTTTGAGGAAATTGGGGTCTGTCCCCTATTTCCCTCTTGCATGCGCGCTGCTGGTGCTGCTGTCGCTGGCCGCTTGTTCGCGGTCGGAGGTGTTCCGCCACGAGGCTTTCGTGTTCGGCACGCGGGTCGATGTCGCGGTGTATGGCAAGGACCAGGCCGAGGCCGACGCGGCGGCGGCGGCGGTGCTGCGCGAGTTCGACCGCCTGCATCGTGCCTACCACGCCTGGGAGCCGTCGGAGCTCACGGCGCTCAACGCAGCCATTGCGCGCGGCGAGGCGGCGGAGGTGTCGGACGAACTGGCCGCGCTGCTCAAGGACGCGCAGCACATCGCTGCCGTGGGTGACGAGTTGTTCGATCCCGCGCTTGGCGCGCTGGTCGCGCTGTGGGGCTTCCATACCGACACCTTCGTGCCTACGCGTCCCGATCCGGACAAGCTGCAGGCCCTGCTTGCGGCGCGGCCGCGCATGGCCGACCTGGTGATCGAAGGCAATCGCGTCGAGAGCCGCAATCCGGCGGTGCAGATCGACCTCGGCGGCTATGCCAAGGGCTATGCGCTCGACCGCGCGGCGGCCATCCTGCGCGAAAAGGGCGTGGCCAATGCGCTCATCAACATCGGCGGCAACGTGATGGCACTCGGGCGCAAGGGTGACCAGCCGTGGCGCGTCGGCATCCAGCATCCGCGCGAACCGGCGCCGATCGCGACCTTGCCGCTCTACGACGGCGAGGCGGTGGGCACCTCGGGCGACTACCAGCGCTTCTTCGAACTCGACGGCGAGCGTTATGCTCATCTGCTCGACCCGCGCACTGGCCAGCCTGCGCGTGGCACGCAGTCGCTCACCATCCTGATCACGGCGCAGCCCAATGCCGGCACGCTCTCCGACGGGCCGAGCAAGCCTGCCTATCTCGCTGGCGACCAATGGCGAGAACATACGCGCCGTTTTGGTATCGAACACGTGCTGCGCATCACCGAGGACGGCAGCGTCGAGGTAACGCGGGCATTGCGCGCCCGCTTGCAGTTCGTCGGTTCGGTGGCGCCAAAGCTCATCGATTGAACCAAGAAGAGGGGAGGGAAGAAAAATGACTGCACAAACCGCATGGCTGGTCGCCATCTTTGCCGTGGTGATCACGGGCGTCGTCGGCTTCTTCGTCGGCCGCCAGTTCGGCGCCGGCAAGGCGCGTATCGAGGAGCTCGAGTCCGAGGTCGCGCGTCAGAAGGGCGAGATCGAGGCCTACCGCCAGGAGGTCGCCACCCATTTCGACAAGACGGCGACCCTGTTCGTGTCGATGGCGGGCTCCTACAAGGAATTGTTCGAGCACCTGTCCTCGGGCTACGAGAAGCTGTCCTCGGGTTCGGCGCGCGAGCTGTTCCAGCAGCGCGTGGACGCATTGCTGGTGGGCAATGACCGTGACGGTGGCAGCGACAAGCTGCTGGCTGCTACCGGCCTGGCCGCGGCGGCCGGTGCTGCAGGTGTGGCAGCGGCCAGTGTGCAGACAGGCGAGGCGGCATCGGCCGCGCCTGACGAGGGCTCCGCCCCGGGTGCAGCCGTTGCCGAAGATGCCGCTGCCGAGCCGGTGCCGGTCACCGACGGTGCTGACGAGCTTGTAACTCCGGACCCGAGCGTGCAGCCCGCTGCGGCGGCGTCGCCCGCGGGCGAGCGCGCTGACGACGGCGTGCCGATGGTGGCGGTCGATGTACCTGCCGAGTCGGCGGAGACGGACACGACGGCGGAAGCAAAGCCGGACGCGCAGGCCGAAGCGCCTGCACTCGCCGACGATCCGCTCGCCGAGGAGGTCGTCGGTCATCATGCCGAGCTGCGGCGCGAGGACGTGAAGTAGCCGAGGATCGAGTACGCCCACGCAGGGGCAAGGGCGCGGGCTGGCCCTGTCCCTGCCCCTGAGTGGGCGCGTGGCACCCAGCGCGAGTTGCCGGCCGTGAACTTTGGCGGCGCCCTTGCGTCTGAGCGCACATGCTGTCACTTGCGCGCATCCTGCTTGCCGGACTGTTCGCCGCCTTCGTGCTGGGCGGCTGCAGCGTTCGCATGGCGTATTCCCAGCTCGACTGGCTGGTGCCCTGGTACCTGCGCGACTATGTGATGCTTGATGCCGGCCAGCGCAACCTGCTCGACCGCCAACTGTCGGCGCGTCTCGACTGGCATTGCCGCACCCATCTCGCTGAGTACGCCGCCACGCTGCGCGAGGCGCAAACCACGCTGGCTGCAGACCGTATTGGCAGCAGCGACCTGTTGCCCTATCTCGAGCGTGGCGAGGGGTGGTGGCGGGAGATCCTTGCCGCGCTCGAGGACGATGCCCGCGTGCTGCTGCCGGCGCTGTCCGACGAGCAGGTCGATGAGTTGCAGCAGGCCTTCGAGCGTCGTCAGCGCGAGGCGCGCAAGGCGTTCCTCGGCGGTGACGACTCCGCCCAGCGCGAGGCTCGCATCGCACGCATGGAGAAGCGCTTGCAGCGCTGGTTCGGGCGCCTGACCACCGAGCAGCGCGTGCTGATCGGCGTCTGGAGCGATGCCCTCGAGCCGACGACCGAGGCCTGGCTGGACGAGCGTGCGCGCTGGCAGGCGGACGTGCTCGACGCGCTCCGCGTACGGGCAGATGGGGCAGCGTTCGCTCCACGGGTCGCCGCCTTCATGGCGCCCGTGCAGGACGAGCCCACGCCAGGTTATCGCGCGCGACAGGCGCACAACCGGGATCGCAGCCTCGTCTTGCTTGCCGAGGTGTTCAATACGGCCACGCCGGCTCAGCGCCAGCGGCTGCAGCGTGAGCTCGAAGGGCTTGCGGCGCAGTTCGAGCGCCTGGCATGCGCAGCGCCGCAGGCCGCCGCGGGTTGAGCCGAGCGCGGCGCGCGCCCTCGAAAAGCTCGCGGCTGGCGCCGCGCTCGCCTTTCGAGATCGCCCGGTCGATAATCGCGGGTTCTCATCCTGGCGACTACGCATGCAAAAGACCGAACTCGACCGTCTCGCCATTGGCATGATGGTGCTGTTCTGCACCATCTGGGGTGTGCAGCAGGTGGCGATCAAGCTCGCCAGCACGGGCATCTCACCGGTATGGCAGGCCGGACTGCGCTCGATCGGGGCGACGGTGGTCGTGCTGTTGTGGGCCCACCTGCGCGGGGTGCGACTGGGGGAGCGGGACGGCACGCTGGTGCCGGGTGTGCTCGCCGGACTGCTGTTCGCCGCCGAGTTTGCGTTGATTTTCCTCGGGCTGGAGTACACAACGGCCTCGCGCGGGGTCATCTTCCTCTACACAGCACCCTTCTTCGTCGCCCTCGGCGCGGTCTGGCTGCTGCCGCAGGAACACATGCGCCGGGCGCAGTGGGTGGGCATGGCGCTGGCGTTCGGCGGTATCCTGGTGCTGTTCGGCGAACATCTGTTCATGCCCACCGACCGCGCCTGGATCGGTGACCTGATGATCATGCTGGCGGCGGTGTTCTGGGCCGCGACCACGTTGACCGTCAAGGCCAGTGCATTGGCGCGGGTGTCGGCTGAAAAGACCCTGCTGTACCAGCTTGCGGTGTCGGCGCTGGTGCTGCCGCTGCTTTCGGTCGCGCTCGGCGAGCCCGGCGTGTTCGCGCCAACGCCGCTGGTGTGGGCGAGCCTGTTCTTCCAGACCTTCATCGTTGCCGGGATGTCCTACCTGGGCTGGTTCTGGCTGGTGCGCCAGTATCCGGCAACGCGGCTGTCGTCCTTTTCCTTCCTGACGCCGGTGATGGGCGTGCTCGCGGGCGGGCTGCTGCTGGGCGAGGCGATGACACCAGCCGTGTTCGGTGCGCTTTTCCTCGTGGGGGCGGGCATCTGGGTGGCGAACCGGCCACGTTGATGTTCTATAGTGGCGGAGCCAATCAACGGAGTCAGCGCCATGCCCCGCCCCGCCGTCGAGTTCTGGTTCGAGTTCGCCAGCACCTATTCCTACTTGTCTGTGATGCGCATCGAGCGTGTGGCCGAGGCCGCTGGCGTGGAGGTGGCATGGAAGCCCTTCCTGCTCGGGCCGGTGTTTCTCGCCCTGGGCTGGAACGATTCGCCCTTCAATATCTACCCCCCCAAGGGGCGCTACATGTGGCGCGACCTCGAACGGCTGGCGATGAAGGAGGGCTTGCCCTTCCATCGCCCCAGCCGTTTCCCGCGCAATGGCCTGCTGGCGGCGCGGGTCGCGCTGGTCGGGGTCGAGGCCGGCTGGGTCGCGCCTTTCGCACGCGCAGTGATGACGGCCAATTTCGCCGAGGACCGCGAGATCGGCGAAGCGGCCGTGATCGAGGACATCCTGCGCGCGCTCGGCCTGCCAGCCGATGAAGTCATGGCGCGAGCCCAGGCCGATGCCAACAAGCTGGCGCTGCGTTGCCAGACCGAGCGCGCGGCCGAACTGGGCTTGTTTGGTGCGCCGAGCTTTCGCGTCGGCGAGGAGCTGTTCTGGGGCAACGACCGCCTCGAGGACGCGCTGGCATGGGCGTGCGCCGGAGCGGCCTGAGGTACTTGCTACTTCTTCTTCTGCGCCTGTTCTTCCTCGTAACGCCGCTGGCGTTCCTCGTAGCGGTCGCGGTCGCGTTCGGCTTGCTGCGCGCGGCGGGAGGCCTCCTCGGTAGCGCGCTGGCGCGCTGCATCGCGTTCGGCATCGGCGGCAGCGCGTCGGCGGACCGCGTCGGCCGCAGCCTCCTCGCTGCGCGTCTCGCGCTCGGCGCGAATGCGTTCGCTCTCCGGCGACGGGGCGATGCGGGCATCCGGGCTGGGTGGGGTGGGCTGGAGCGCCGGCAGTTGCGGCAGCGCTGTCGGCGCTTCGGGCGATTGCATGCTGCCGACGGCAGTCGGCCGCGCGCCTTCGGCAAGCAGCGCTTCTGCCGTGCGCTGGCGTTCGGCCAGGGTCAGGCGGCGTGCCTCGGCTTCTACGGCGCGGGCGCGCTGGATGGTCTCGAGGCGCTCCTTGCGCGCCTGGTCGATGCAGCGATTGACCAGAAAACGCTCGTAGCAGGCCGCCTCGGCGGTGGCGAAGCGGGCTTCGGCCTCTGCGCGCAGGGCCTTGCCTTCTGCCTCCAGGGCGCCGATGCGGGCGCGGTCGGCGGTGCGCCGGGCATCGTCGGCCGGCGTCTGGGCGAGGGCGGACAGGGTGGTGGTGCCGAGCAGAGCGGCGAACAGGGCTCGGCGGAGGGTGGAGCGGAGCTCGGGCTTGAGCGTGCAGCGAGCGGGCAGGGTGAGGTGAGTCATGCGCACGGTGTTCCTGAGAGGATTCGGCTGGCGCGTAGAATAGCGCCTTTGCAACTGCCCGCGGCCCCGAAGCCGTGTATCCGTTCGTGATCAGTCTTCGCAATCTGCGCCTCGCTCGCGGCGCCAAGGTCCTCATCGAGGCCGCTACGCTGCAGATCCACCCCGGCTGGAAGGTCGGCCTCACCGGCGCCAATGGCAGCGGTAAATCCAGCCTGTTCGCCATGCTGCGCGACCAGCTCCACCCCGACCAGGGCGACCTCGACATGCCGCCGGGCTGGGTGATCGCCCACGTCGCGCAGGAGACGCCCGGTCTTGCACAGCCGGCAATCGACTACGTGCTCGATGGCGACGCCGAATTGCGGCGGATCGAGGCCGAGTTGGCCGCGGCCGAGGCGGCCCACGACGGGTCGCATATCGGTGAGCTGCATGCGCGCTTGCACGAGATCGGGGGCTATTCGGCGCGCGCGCGCGCGGCGGCGCTGCTCGATGGCCTGGGTTTCCTGCAGTCCGATATCGAGCGTCCGGTCGCGGACTTCTCCGGCGGCTGGCGCATGCGTCTTAACCTGGCGCAGGCGCTGATGTGCCGCTCCGACCTGCTGCTGCTCGACGAGCCCACCAACCACCTCGACCTCGATGCCGTGATCTGGCTGGAGGCGTGGTTGCGCGATTACCGCGGTACCTTGCTGCTCATTTCTCATGATCGCGAGTTCCTCGACGCCTGCGTCACCCATATCGCCCACATCGAACAGCAGAAGCTCGCGCTCTACACCGGCGGCTACTCCGACTTCGAGCGCCAGCGCGGCGAGCGCCTGATCCAGCAGCAGGCGATGTTCGAGAAGCAGCAGCGCGACATCGCGCATATGGAGGACTACATCCGCCGTTTCCGCGCCAAGGCCACCAAGGCGCGCCAGGCGCAGAGCCGGATCAAGGCGCTGGAGCGCATGGAGCGCATCGCCGCGGCGCATGTGGACACGCCCTTCAGCTTTGCCTTCCGTGACGCGCCGCCGGCGCCCGATCCGCTGCTGCAGATCGAGGACGGTGCGGTGGGCTACGGCGACAAGACCGTGCTTGAGCGCATCACGCTGACCCTGCGCCCGGGCGAGCGCGTCGGTCTGCTGGGGCGCAACGGTGCGGGCAAGTCGACCCTGATCAAGCTGCTGGCGCATGAACTGCAACTGGCCCGTGGCCGCCGCCTGGAGGGCAAAGGCCTCGCTACCGGCTACTTCGCCCAGCATCAACTGGAAACGCTGCGCCCGGACGAGTCGGCGCTGCAGCACATGGTCCGCCTCGATCCGCAGACGCGCGAGCAGGAGTTGCGCGACTACCTCGGCGGTTTCGACTTCCGCGGCGATGGTGTGGGCGGGACCTCCACCCCGGCGACCACGCCTTGCGGCCCGTTTTCGGGCGGCGAGAAATCAAGACTCGCGCTCGCGCTGCTGATCTGGCAGCGCCCCAACCTGCTGCTGCTCGACGAGCCCACCAACCATCTCGACCTCGAGATGCGCCACGCGCTGACCATGGCGCTGCAGGACTATGAGGGGGCGATGGTGCTGGTCTCGCACGACCGTGCGCTGCTGCGCGCCACCTGCGACCGCTTCCTGCTGGTCGATGGCGGATGCATCCAGCCCTTCGACGGCGACCTCGACGACTACCGCGACTGGCTCGCAAGCCGTCGCGCCGAGGTTGCCGCCGCAGCGGCTTGTCCCGACCAGGCCGCCGACAAAGCGGCGCGCAAGGCCGACCGCGCGCAGGCTGCGGCCGACCGCCAGGCGCGGCTGGCGGCGCGCCGCCCGCTGGTAAAGGAAGTGGAGCAGATCGACAAGCGCCTGACCGCCTGGAACAAGGAAAAGGCGGAGATCGATGCGAAGCTTGCCGATCCGGCGCTCTACACCGGCCCGCAGGCAGGCGAGGTGCCGGCCCTCAACAAGCGTCAGGCGGAGCTTGCCGAGCGCATCGAGGAGGCCGAGCTGCGCTGGCTGGAGCTCAACGAGGCCCTGGAGGCGATCCCGGCCGATTGAGGCGCGGCGCCGATCATTGCGGCAACCAGCGTACCGGGTCGATCTGCCAGCTTTCGAAGTCCTCGTGGCCGACAATGCGGTCCTGCGAACGGCGCAGGTCGATGTTCTGCGGCTTGAGGTAGTGTCCGGCGGTGTGAAAGATCACCTTGACCACAGGCTGCATCGGCTTGTCGTCGTTCTGCGACTGAACCACCGCCAGGCGGCGGCTCTCCAGCCGCACCAGGGCGCCGGTGGGATAGATGCCGACCGAGCGGATGAAGGCCTTGACCATGTCGGGCTTGAAGTGGCCGTCGGTCCAGGTCAGCAGCTTGCGCAGCGCCTCGGTGGGCGCCATGCCCTTGTGATAGACGCGGTTCGAGGTGATGGCGTCGTACACATCCACGATCGAACCCATCTGGCCATAGAGGCTGATCTCGTCGCCGCGCAGCTTGTTCGGGTAGCCGCTGCCGTCGAAGCGCTCGTGGTGCTGGGCAGCGACGTCGAGGGCGATCTGGCTGATGCCGGGCGAGGCCTGCAGGATGATCTTGCTCTGCACGACGTGGCTCTTCATCTTGTCGAATTCGGCGTCGGTGAGCTTTGCCGGTTTGTTGAGGATCTCGTCGGGCACCTTGGCCTTGCCCACGTCGTGCAGCAGGGCGCCGATCGCGATCTCCCGGATTGTCGGGCGATCGAGTCCGAGGGTGCGGGCGAATGCGACCATCAGCGCACACACCGAGACCGAGTGCTGGAAGGTGTAGGCGTCGTGTTCCTTGAGGCGGGCCAGAGGCGCGAGGGCGTCGGGCTCGCAGAAGATGGAGTCGACGATGCGCTCGACCAGCGGCTCGATCTTCTCGAGCTCGATCTGCTTGCCGAGGCGGATGTCGGTCATCATGTCGCGCACGATGAGGTTGGCTTCGCCCTTGAGCGCGCGTGCGCGTTCGAACTCGCTGCCGGACTTGCGTGCGGCGACGACGACGGCAGGGGCGGCCTCTGGTTGCGGTGCTTCAGGCCTTGCAGGGGCCGCTTCGACAGCCGGTGGTTCGACCGCGACGACCGCTTCGGGGTCAATGCCGCGCTTGATGTCGATGAGGATTTCCTGGACGCCGGTCTCGCGCACGCGGCGTACCGTCTCCTCGTCGCCGACGAGAAAACTGTTGCGCAGGAAATTGTGCTCCAGCCAGCTGCACTTGAGGTCGTGGATGTACACGCCCGGCTTCAGGCTGGAGATGGGGATAGGCTTGATCACGTCATCGCGTCCGCGCGAGTTCTTGTGTCCCAGATTATCCAATACGGGCATGCGTTATGGCACTGGTCCGCAGGGCCCCGATCGAGGAGTATTGCACGGATGCCTTGCGGTCGGCTTGCGATTCGTGACCGGCCGACGTCCCCGTGGCCACACACTGCTAGAATCCCGGATTTCCCGAACCTGTTAGCTGGAGTGCGTGGTGCGTATCGTCTGTCTCGACCTCGAAGGTGTGCTCGTCCCCGAAATCTGGATCGAATTCGCCGAACGTACCGGCATCCCCGAGTTGCGCCGTACGACTCGCGATGAGCCCAACTACGACACCTTGATGAAGTACCGCCTGGACATCCTGGCGCAGAAGAAGCTCGGCCTGCCCGATATCCAGGAGGTCATCGCCAGCATGGGGCCGATGGAGGGGGCGCGTGCCTTTCTCGACGACCTGCGTGACGCCTATCAGGTGGTGATCCTGTCCGACACCTTCTACGAGTTTGCCAAGCCGCTGATGAAGCAGCTCGGCCTGCCCACGCTGTTCTGCCACAGCTTGGAGGCCAACGCCGAGGGCATCCTGGTGAACTACCACCTGCGCATGCCGGACCAGAAGCGCGAGGCGGTCAAGCGCTTCAAGGAGCTCAACTTCAAGGTCGTCGCTGCAGGCGACTCGTACAACGATACCGCGATGCTTGGCGAAGCCCATGGCGGCATCCTGTTCCATCCGCCCGAGAACGTGGTGCGCGAGTTCCCGCAGTACCCGGTGGTGCGCGATTACGCTGCACTGCGCACCGAGATCGACCGCGCATTTGCCCGCGCTGGCTGAGCGTGTTGCCCGATATGCACCGCGAACGCTTCTACACCCTCTCCGCCTCCTGCCCCGACCGTGTCGGTATCGTCGCCCGGGTTTCCGGCTTCATTGCCGAGCACCAGGGCTGGATCCTCGAGACCTCGCTGCATGCGGAGCCGCCGCTGGAGGCGGGTGAGGTTGGGCGCTACTTCATGCGCATCGAGATCAAGGCCGACTCCCTGCCCTTCCATCTTGCCGAATTCCGAGAGCGCTTCCGCCCGCTTGCCGAAGAACTCGAGATGGAATGGAAGATCTCCGATTCGGCGGTCAAGAAGCGGGTCGTGGTGCTGGTGAGCAAGCAGGAGCACTGCCTGTACGACCTGCTCGCGCGCTGGCAATCGAAGGAGCTCGACATCGAGATTGCGTGCGTGGTCTCCAATCACGACACCTTCCGCGGCTTCGTCGAGTGGCACGGCATTCCCTTCCATCATGTGCCGGTGACGGCCGACAACAAGTCGAACGCCTACGCCGAGGTGCGGCGCATCTTCGAAGAGGTGCGTGGCGACACCATGGTGCTGGCGCGCTACATGCAGATCCTGTCGCCCGAGCTGTGTGCAGCCTATCCGGGACGCATCATCAACATCCACCACAGTTTCCTGCCCAGCTTCGTCGGTGCCAAGCCCTATCACCAGGCTTACGCAAAGGGCGTCAAGCTGATCGGTGCCACCTGCCACTACGTCACTGCCGACCTCGACCAGGGGCCGATCATCGAACAGGACGTGATCCGCATCGACCACTCCGATGCGGTCGAGGACATGGTGCGCTACGGCAAGGACATCGAGAAGACCGTGCTCGCCCGCGGCCTGCGCTACCACCTCGAGGACCGGGTGCTGGTGCACGGCAACAAGACCATCGTGTTCCGTTGAAACCTGCGCGCTGTTCGCACCGAGCCCCGCGCGGGGCCTGTCCTTTATTGCGCTGAAACAATACGATAACGGGTTTGGATCGGCCCGCAACCAGAACTGGAACTCACCTCATGCAAAGCCCTGGCAATCAGATGATCTCGGTGGAGAAGATCGGCGGCACCTCGATGTCCGCATTCGGCGACGTGCTGCGCCACATCATGCTCTACGACAGCGCCCGGATCTATGGCCGCATCTTCGTGGTGTCGGCTTACTCGGGTGTGACCAACCAGCTTCTGGAGCACAAGAAGACCGGCCAGCCCGGCATCTACGCCCTCTTTGCCGACGGCGCTGACTACCATGCCGCGCTCGACGGCCTGGCCTTCAGCCTCAAGCAGCTCAACGCCGGCTTTGCCGAGCTGGGCCTGCCGCTCGACGTGGCCGATGCCTTCGTCGATGAGCGCATCGGCGAGGTCAAGAAGTACCTCGACGCGATGCACCATGTGCTCGCCAGCGGCTACATCCGTCGCGAGGACGTGCTGCTGGCCGCGCGCGAGGTGCTGGCCTCCATCGGCGAGTCGCACAGCGCCTTCAACAGCGTCGAGATGCTCAAGGCCAAGGGGATCAAGGCCATCCTGCTCGACCTCGCCGGCTTCCATGACGACGAGGCGTGGACCATCGACGAGCGCATCCACAACAGCTTCAAGGGCCTGGACATCGCCGGCAACGTGATTGTCGCCACTGGCTACACCAAGGGCACGGAAGGCATCATGCGCGAGTTCGACCGCGGCTACTCCGAGGTCACCTTCAGCAAGATCGCGGTCGAGGTGCGCCCGGCAGAAGCCGTCATCCACAAGGAGTTCCACCTGTCCTCGGCCGACCCCAACATTGTCGGCCTGGAGAACGCGGTGGTCGTGGGCGCCACCAACTACGACGTCGCCGATCAGCTCGCCGATGTCGGCATGGAGGCGATCCACCCCAAGGCGGCCAAGCCGATGGAACTTGCCGGTATTCCCATCCGCCTCAAGAACACCTTCGAGCCCGAGCATCCCGGTACGCTGATCACCAAGGACTACGTCGGCGAGCGCGCCCGCGTCGAGATGGTGACCGGCAGCGACAAGGTCACCCTGGTCGAGATTCACGATCCGAGCATGGTGGGCACGGTCGGCTTTGACCTGGGCATCATGGAGATCTTCTGCCGGCACGGCATCTCCTACATCCTCAAGGCCACCAATGCCAACTCCATTGCCCATGTGCTGTGGGAAAGCTCGGTGACGCCGGCGCTGGTCGCCGAACTCGAGGCGCGCTACGAGGTGGTCACCGTCAAGCCGAGCGCGATCGTGTGCGCGATCGGTTCGAACATCAGCATTCCGGGCGTGCTCGCGCGCGCCGCCCAGGCCCTGGCCGATGCACAGGTGAACGTGAACTGCGTGTCGCAGACGCTGCGCCAGGTGAACATGCAGTTCATCATCGAGCGCAGTGACTACAAGAACGCGATCATCGCCCTCAACCACACGCTGTGTGTCAGCCCCGGAGTGCCGGTCCCGCGTGCTTGAACCCCGCACTGCAGCCTGGACTGCAGTGGCAAAGCGGCATGATCGAGGCGACCTGCGGGTCGCCTCGATCGTTTCCGGGGGCGGAGAGTGCAGAGGCAGGCCACAGAGGCGGCAGAGTTCAAACGATCGTTTGACTCGGGCTTATGTACGTATAAAATAAAACGAACGTTTGATTGAGTCTGCCCTCGTGCAGGCCGGTCGCCCGACACCACCCGGAGGAGATACGCAATGCCCCAGTACGCCCCGCCCTTGCGCGACATGCAGTTCGTGCTGCACGAGGTCATCGACGCCGTCGGCCAGCTCCAGGCCTGCCCGCCGCACGCCGAGCTCGATGTCGACACCTTCAACGCCGTGCTCGAGGAGGCGGGGAAGTTCGCCGCCGAGGTGACCTTTCCGCTCAACGTCGGAGGCGACAGCGAAGGTTGCAAGCTCGATCGTGCCACGCACGAGGTGCGCGCACCCGCCGGTTTCAAGGAGGCCTACGCGCAGTACGTCGCCGGCGGCTGGCCTTCGCTGGCCTGCGATCCCGAGCACGGCGGCCAGGGCCTGCCCCTGGTCCTCAACCAGTGCCTGTACGAGATGCTCAACAGCGCCAACCAGGCCTGGACGATGTATCCCGGCCTGTCGCACGGCGCCTACGAGGCCTTGCACGCGCATGGCTCGCCCGCCCAGAAGGCGCTGTACCTGCCGAAGCTGACCAGCGGCGAATGGACCGGCACCATGTGCCTGACCGAGCCACATTGCGGTACCGATCTCGGGCTGTTGCGCACCAAGGCCGAGCCGCAGGGTGACGGCACCTACCGCATCAGCGGCGAGAAGATCTTCATCAGCGCGGGCGAGCACGATCTCGCCGCCAACATCGTCCATCTGGTGCTGGCCCGCCTGCCCGACGCGCCGGTAGGCAGCAAGGGCATCTCGCTCTTCATCGTGCCCAAGTACCTGATCAACGGCGACAGCTCCCTCGGCGCGCGCAACGGCATCTTCTGCGGCGGCCTCGAGCACAAGATGGGCATCCACGGCAATGCCACCTGCCAGATGGTGCTCGAGAACGCGATCGGAACGCTGGTGGGCGAGCCCAACAAGGGCTTGCAGGCCATGTTCGTGATGATGAACGCCGCCCGCCTGGGCGTAGGCAACCAGAGCCTGGGGCTGACCGAGGTTGCCTTCCAGAACGCGCTTGCCTACGCCAGGGAGCGCATCCAGATGCGCAGCCTCACCGGCCCCAAGGCCACCGACAAGCCGGCAGACCCGATCATCGTGCATCCCGATGTACGCCGCATGCTGCTTACCGCCAAGGCCTATGCCGAAGGTGCGCGCGCGCTGCTGTGCTTCTGCGCGGTGCTGTCGGACAAGGAACTGCACCACCCTGACGAACAAGTGCGCCAGGACAGCGCCGAGCTGCTTGCGCTGCTGACCCCTATCGCCAAGGCCTTCGTCACCGACAACGGCTTTGCCGCCACCAACGAGTGCATGCAGGTCTTCGGTGGCCACGGCTACATCAAGGAGTGGGGCATGGAGCAGTTCGTGCGCGATGCCCGCATCAACATGATCTACGAGGGTACCAACACCGTGCAGAGCCTGGACCTGCTCGGACGCAAGGTGCTTGGCAACAACGGCGCCACACTGCAGAAGTTCGGCCGCATGGTGGGCGCGCTGCTGCGCGAAGAGGGGGGCAATGAAAAGATGTCGGAGTTCATCAGCCCGCTCGCGCAACTTGCCGAGCAGATGATCAAGTTCACCACCGAGATCGGCGCCAAGGCCTTGCAGGACCCGGATGAGGCGGGAGCCGCCGCGGTGCCTTACCTGCGCGTGGCTGGGCACCTGGTGTTCGGCTACTTCTTTGCGCTGATGGCCGCGGTCGCGCTCAAGAAGCTCGCCGCCGGCAGCACCGACCCGTTCTACACTGCCAAGCTGCAGACCGCACGCTTCTACTTCGCCCGCCTGTTCCCGGAGACGGCGATGCTGATGCGTGCTGCGCGTGCGGGCAGCGCGGCGCTGATGGATACGGATGCCGCACTGGCCTGATGCCGGGTAACCGGGGGGCATCCGCCCTCCGGCCCGCAGCACTCGAGGAGAGATGGCTTACAGATGTCGAAGAGCACGAGTACAAACGAAAGCCCGGTTCAGTTCGAGCCCGGGTTCATCGCCGGTGTGCGCGAGATTTTCGAGCGCAATATCGCATTCAATGCGCTGATGGGCCTGCGCATCGAGGACATCGATGGCGTACGTGCCACCGGGCGCATCGAGATGCGCCCGGAACTGGTGGGACACTATCTGCACAACCGCATCCACGGCGGGGTCATATCGGCCTGCCTCGACGCCATGGGCGGCCTGGCGGTGATGGGGGCGATCGGCGCCCGTCATCTGGACGAGCCGGTTCTGCAGCGCCTGCACCGTTTCTCCCGTCTTGGAACCATCGACCTGCGGGTCGATTACCTGCGCCCCGGTATCGGTGAGTCCTTCCGCATGGAGGCCGAGGTGCTGCGCCTGGGGTCGCGCGTCGCCTCGACGCGGATGGGCTTTCTCGCCGCCGATGGCAAGCTGCTCGCCACCGGCTCGGCGGCCTACATCGTGTCGTGAGCGGTGCGATGAGTGCGCCTGTTGCCACCATCCAGCGCGGCAAGCTCGCTGCCGCGCTGCCGCCGCCCGCCGGCGGCGAGATCTTCCAGACCCTGTTCGCCAACCCGGCCTGCCGGATCGAGCGCATTGTCTCCCACGGCCATGCAAGCGCCTCCGGCGAGTGGTACGACCAGGCCTGGGACGAGTGGGTAGCGCTGCTCGCTGGCGAGGCTGTGCTCGAGTTCGACGGCGGCGACACGATCGCACTCACCGCAGGCGACTGGCTTGCCTTGCCTGCGCACTGCCGGCACAGGGTGGCGTCAACCAGTGCGGATGCGCTATGGCTGGCGGTGCATTGCACAGCATCGGGCTGAGTCGCGCAGCCCGTTGGGGGGCGGAGCGACGCCGGCCGTCTCCGAGGCCGAGACGGCTCGCTGCATCTCTCCTTACCGGCTTGCCAGGTAACCACGCCAGCCACCGAAGTGGCTGATCTCGGTCGCACCGGCGATGCCTGAGGGCTCGCAGATGAAGCCGATCTCCCAGCGGCCGTCCGCCAGTTCGACCTTGCCGAGCCCGAGCGGGCTCGGGATGCCGGCCAGGAAGCTGCCGAACTCGGCAGCGGGAAGTTCCCACACCTCCACCTCGATGGCGCACCCGTCTTCGGCCACCCTGACCATCCCGGGGCGCAGCGGTGGGCCGCCGGCCAGCGCGTAGAGCCGGTAGTGCGGACTGCTGACAGTGCGTTCGAGCAGCCGTGCCCCGCGTGTGGTGAGCTGGTGGTTCAGCGGCAGGCCTTGCAGGTGGGCGCCGCACACGACGATGGCGAGCCGGTCGTGCTGGGCGCGGCCGACGGGGCGGGGGGTGTCGAACGCGTGCCCCCCGGTGAGCGGCAGCTCGGCCTGGATGCGCTGGAAAGCGTCGGCGAGCGAGAGCAGGTATTGGTCGGTGAAGGCGCGGCCGAACAGGGTAACGCCCCAGGGCAGCGCGTTCTTCATCACTGCGCTGGGCACGGCCACGGCCGCGTAGTCGAGCAGGTTCATGAAGTTCGTGTAATGGCCGAGGTCGCTGTTGCGCAGCACCGGTTCGGCTGCGAGCTCGGCCAGTGTCACCGGGCGACCGATGGTGGGTGTGAGCACGCAGTCGAGCTCGGCGAGCAGTGCGTCACAGCGTGCCTTGTAGGCCTGCAGGCGGTACTGGGCCTCGAAGGTCTGGACTGCGGTCGCGCCTGGTGCCTTGGCGAGCACAGCCCGGATCACCGGTAGCACCGCGTCCGGCGTGCGCTCCATGAGAGGACCGACCACACTGTAGCGCTCGGCCACCCAGGGGCCCTCGTAGAGCAGGCGGGCAGCCTCGAGGAAGGGCGTGAAGTCGATCTCCACGGCCTCGCCGCCGATTGCGCGCAGCCGCTCGATGGCGCTGGCGAACAGCGCCGGCCCCTCCGTGCAGCCGAAGAACTCGAGGTCCGCGGGGCGCGGCACGCCGAAGCGGAAGGGCAGCGGCGTGCCGAAGGCGGTGACGTGGTTCCAGGACGGGTTGTGGCGGCTGTAGGGGTCGAGCGCATCAAGGCCAGCGCACAGACCCAGCAGGCGGGACGCCTCGCTGGCGGTGGCGGTGAAGAAGGTGACGCAGTCCAGTGTGCGGCAGGCCGGCACGACGCCGGCGGTCGACAGCAGGCCGCGCGAGGGCTTGGTGCCGACCAGGTTGTTGAAGGCGGCCGGCACCCGGCCGGAGCCCGCGGTGTCGGTGCCGAGCGCAAAACTCGCGACGCCAAGGGCAACGGCCAGCGCCGAACCGGCACTCGAGCCACCCGCGGGGTAGTCGGGCAGCAGCGCATTGCGGCAGGCACCATAGGGTGAGCGGGTGCCGTTGAGCCCGGTGGCGAACTGGTCGAGGTTGGCCTTGCCGATGGGGATGGCGCCGAGCGCGACGAGGCGCTCGACCACGGTCGCCGAGCGTGCCGGCGTGTAGGCGAACGCCGGGCAGGCGGCGGTGGTCGGGATGCCGGCAAGGTCGATGTTGTCCTTGATGGCGAAGGGGATGCCGAACAGGGGCAAGTCGGCTGGCGACTGATGCTCGAGCGCGGCGAGATAGGGCTCGAGTTCGGCTTCGTCGAGCACGTGGATGAACAGCCGGTACTCCGCGTTGAGCGCGAGCGCGCGGGTGCGCAGCGCGCCGATCAGGCCGCGCGGCTCGATGCGGCCGTCGCGATAGGCGGCAAGCAGGGCGTCGAGACGCAGGTCGAAGGGGTGGCTGAGGGAATGGCCGAAGGGATCGCCGAGGGCTTGGTCGAGCTGCGGGGTGTTCATGCTTCCTCCAGGATCAGGACGCGTTGGCCGGCGCGTACCGGCGAGCCGGGCTGCACACGGACCTCTTTGACGATGCCGTCGCGTGGCGCGGTGAGGGGGATCTCCATCTTCATCGACTCGAGCACGACCAGCGTGTCGCCTGCGCTGACGCGCTGGCCGGCCTCTACCCGGACCTGCCACAGGTTGCCGGCGATGTGGCTCTCGATGCCGTGCTCGCCGTGGCCGAGTGCCGCATCCTCGCCCAGGTCGGGGGCGACGTCCTCAGCCTCGAAATGGGCCTGGCCGCTGGCGATCCAGCGTTCGCGCTCGGCGTCGAAGGCGGCGCGCTGCTGGGCGCGGAAGGCGGCGATGCCGTCGGCTTCGCGGGCGAGGAAGGCCTGGTAGTCGGAAAGGCGCAGCGTGCTCGGCTCGATCTCGATCGCGTGGCGGCCGAGCGGGAAGTCGTGGCGGATGCGCAGCAGCGCCTCGGCCGACACCGGGTGGAAGCGGATCTGGTCGAAGAAGCGCAACAGCCAGGGCTTGCCGTCGAAGGCGGCCACGGCGCGGTAGCGGTTCCACATCTGCAGCGTGCGGCCGACGAACTGATAGCCGCCCGGCCCTTCCATGCCGTAGATGCATAGATAGGCGCCACCGATGCCGACCGAGTTCTCGGCGGTCCAGGTGCGCGCCGGGTTGTACTTGGTGGTGACCAGGCGGTGACGCGGGTCGAGCGGCGTGGCCACCGGCGCACCCAGGTAGACGTCGCCCAGGCCCATCACCAGGTAGCTCGCCTCGAACACCGTGCGCTGCACCGCGTCGAGATCGGGCAGGTCGTTGATGCGGCGGATGAACTCCAGATTGCTCGGGCACCAGGGGGCGTCCTTGCGCACCGTGGTCATGTATTTCTCGATCGCCAGGCGGCAGGCGGGGTCGTCCCAGGACAGCGGCAGATGCACGATGCGCGAGGGCACTTCCAGGTCGTCCTGGGCGCAAACGCCTGTCCACAGGGCTGCGATGCGTTCGAGCAGTTCGGCCAGCGGCAGGGTCTCCGGCCGGTAGTGCAGTTGCAGTGAGCGGATGCCGGGGGTGAGATCGACCAGGCCGTCCAGCCCAAGGGCCTCGATCGCCTGCATCAGCGCGTGGGCGCGGAAGCGCAGCACGAGGTCGAGTTCGGCCGGGCCGATCTCCAGCAGCAGGTGGGTGTCGCCGGAAAGGCGCGCCACCAGCCGGGTGTCGGCTTCGCCGAGTTCGAGCACGATGGGCGAAGCGGGCGTGATGGGCGCGCTATATGCCGGGTAGGGCTGGGCGAGGGTGTGCGCCTCGGCCTGCCGGGCACCCGCGAGCTCACGAGCAGTAGCGAGTGCCACCGGCACGAAGCGCAGCTTGTCGCCGGCCTTCAGCTGGCCGAGCTGCCACAGGTCGGCCTCGATCACCGTCACCGGGCAGACGAAGCCGCCCAGGCTGGGGCCGTCGGGGCCGAGGATGACCGGCATGTCGCCGGTGAAGTCCACCGCGCCGACCGCGTAGGGGTTGTCGTGGATGTTGGACGGGTGCAGCCCGGCCTCGCCGCCGCTGTCGCGTGCCCATTCCGGCTTGGGGCCGATCAGGCGCACGCCGGTGCGGCTGGAGTTGAAATGCACCTCCCAGTCGGTGGCGAAGAAGCGCTCGATGTAGGCCGGGCTGAAGTACTCGGGCGCGCCGTGCGGACCGTAGATCACGCGTAGCTCGCGTACGGCCGGCAGGGCCGGGGTCAGCGTGGCGGGCAGGCTGCTGCCGGCGGCGGACTCGCTCAGCGGGAACAGGTGCAGTACGTCACCGCCGCGCAGCGCGCGGCCGCCATGGCCGCCGAACTGGCCGAGGGTGAAGGTGCTTTGGCTACCCAGATAAGCCGGCACGTCGAGGCCACCGCGCACGCACAGGTAGCTGCGGGTGCCGCTGCCGGCGATGGTGCCGAAGACCAGGCGGCTGCCGGCCGGAATGAAGATGGCCGTGTTCATCGGTTGCGGCTGGTCATCGAGGGCGAGCGGAATGTCCGCGCCGGTGACTGCCACCACGGCATCGCAGTTGAAGCGCAGCACCGGCCCACTCATGGTGATTTCGAGCGCCGCGGCGCCTTCCGGATTGCCAAGCAGGCGGTTACCCAGGCGCAGGGCGCGGTCGTCCATCGGACCGGAGGGAGGCACACCCACGGCCCAGTAGCCCAGCCGCCCCGGCCAGTCCTGCACGGTGGTCTGGGTGCCGGCAGTGATGAACTCGATGCTGTGGCTGCGGTAGCGCAGGCCCTCCAGGCAGCGCGTCCACGGCTGGCCGCTGGCGAAAGGCGCATCGGCGAGGATCTGGCGCAGGTAGTCGCGGTTTGTCTCGACACCGTACAGGCGGCTGGAGGCGAGTGCCTCATCCAGGCCAGCGATGGCCGCCTTGCGGTCGTCGGCGTGGGTGATCAGCTTGGCGATCATGGGATCGAAGTACGGCGGGATCTCGCAGCCGGCCTCCACCCAGGTGTCGATGCGCAGCGCCTGGCCGTCGGCGGGCGGAAAGTCCACCGCCGTCAGCAGGCCGGGGCAGGGCTGAAAGTCGCGACCCGGGTCTTCGGCGTACAGTCGCGCCTGGATGGCGTGGCCGCGCGGCCGCAGGCCGGCCGCAAGCTCGGCCAGCGGCGGCAGTTCGCCGGCGGCGAGTTGCACCATCCACGCCACCAGGTCTACACCCCAGACTTGCTCGGTGACGCCATGTTCCACCTGCAGGCGGGTGTTCACCTCGAGGAAGTAGAAGGCGCCGGCCGCGCTGTCGTACACGAATTCCACCGTGCCGGCTGAGCGATAGTTCACCGCGCGTGCCAGTCGCACCGCGGCTTCGCACAGCGCCTCGGCCGTGCCTGCAGGCAGGTTCGGCGCCGGTGTTTCTTCCAGCACCTTCTGGTTGCGGCGTTGCACCGAGCAGTCGCGAACGCCGAGCGCGATCACTTCGCCAGCGCCGTCGCCGAACACCTGCACCTCCAGGTGGCGGGCGCGTTCGATGTATTTCTCGATGAAAACTCCGGCGTCGGAGAAGTTGTTCTCGCCCAGGCGGCGCACCGCGTCGAACTGCTGCGCGAGTTCAGCGGCGTCCCAGCACACGCGCATGCCGATGCCACCGCCGCCCGCGGTGCTCTTGAGCATGACCGGGTAGCCGACGGTGGCGGCGGCGGCGAGGGCCTCGTCCACCGAGGCGAGCAGCCCGGTGCCTTCGAGCATGGGCACGCCATGGGTCTTGGCCAGCGCGCGTGCGGTGTGCTTGAGGCCGAACACCCGCAGTTGTTCGGGGGTGGGGCCGATGAAGGCGATGCCGGCGGCCTCGCAGCGTTCGGCGAAGGCGGCGTTCTCTGACAGAAAGCCGTAGCCGGGGTGGATGGCGCCGACGCCGCGCTCAAGGGCGATGGCGAGGAGCTTGTCCACCGCAAGATAGGTCTGCGCCGCCGCGCCTTCACCCAGGCTGTGGGCCTCGTCGGCTTCGATCAGATGGCGGCTGGCGGCGTCGGCTTCGGAATACACCGCCACCCCGGTCGTGCCCAGGGCCTTGAGGGTGCGCAGGATGCGGCAGGCAATCGCGCCGCGGTTGGCGATCAGGACTTTGTCGAACATGGATTCACCCGATGGAGTCGAGCTGCGGCGGGTCGTCCCGCCCGGATCGGTGCCGCGGGGGTCGTCCCCCGTGGGGCTGCAGGCAGCCAGGGGTGTCAGCGCGCGGCGGCGTCCCAGATCAGGACTTCGGCCGGGGTGGGGTTGTAGCCGTTGCACGGGTTGTTCAACTGCGGGCAGTTGGAAATCAGCACGATCACGTCCATTTCGGCGCGCAGTTCCACATACTTGCCCGCGGCGGAGATGCCGTCTTCGAAGCTCAGCCCGCCTTCCGGCGTGACCGGCACGTTCATGAAGAAGTTGATGTTGGCACCGATGTCGCCCTTGTCCAGACGACCGTCGTGCAGGCAGCCGCACAGGAAGTTGTCGCGGCAGGCGTGCATGTGCAGCTTGTCGAGCGCGTAGCGCACGGTGTTGCTCTCCTGCGCGCAGGCGCCACCCAGGGTGTCGTGGCGACCGCAGGTGTCGGCGACGATGGTCAGCAGCGGGTTGCCCAGGTTGGAGTACAGCACTGTGCCGGTACTCAGGTAGATGCTGGCCTGGCGGCGCAGGGTGCGCTGGGGGTCGTAGCGCTCGCGCGGGTTGGCTGCGCTGTAGAACAAGGTGTCGACGGCCTGGTTGCCCTCCAGATCGAGCAGGCGGACGGTCTGGCCGGCCTTGACTTCGCCCACCCAGGGCTCGCCGGCAGGGATCACGTGACGGGCGACGGCGGTTTCGGGCGCGAGTGCGCTGGCGGTGAGTGTGCTCATGGTGGCGGCCCTCACAGGTAGAGGTTTTCGGTGTTGATGAAGCCGCGCACGTTCTCCGGGCGCGAGGTCCGGCAGTGTTCGGCGATGGATGGGTCGGCCTGCATCCAGCTCAGGCGCACCGGCTTGGGCGCGTAGTCTGGCGACGGATCCATCGGATGCTGCAGGGCGGTCATCACCACCAGCGTGTCCATCGGGGCATACAGCTCGATATGGTCGCCGGGCTTGCTGTTGCCGGGCACGAAGTGCATGCCGCCCGCCGCATCCACGCTGACGCGGGAGAACAGGTTGAGCACCATCAGCAGGTCCTCCAGCCCCATGCCCCACTTGCCCAGCTCCACCAGCAGGTTGTCGGTGCCGTTGCGGTGGCAGGCGTTGCGCAGCCTCTGGTAGGGGCCGTCGCCGTACTTCGCGCGCACTTCGTCGGCATTCAACACGCCGCCCAGGCTGTCGCTCCAGCCCGTGGTGTCGGCAGTGATGGCCGCCAGCACGCGGCCCATGTCCGAATACAGGCAATGGCCACGGGTGAGCCTGGCGGTGTGCTGGCACTTGAGCGAGTCGGGCAGGTTCAGGCGTTCGGTTTTCTCGAAAGCGTTGAACAGCAGCATGCTGACGTTGGCGCCGCCCTCGATATCGGTGAGGCGCAGCAGCCGGCCGCGGCGCAGGATGAAGGAGCGGTGGCCGCCACCGGGCAGCACTTCCTCGTGCAGCGCAGGGTAGGGCAGCGGGGTGGCGTGGGGCGTGAGCGTGTTGGTCATGGGGAACTCGTCATGCGGTCTTGAGCGCGCCAGTCACATGGGCGGGCAGCGCGGCGACGGCCTCGCGGGTGGCGCGGCGGTCGAGGTTGAGGGGGAGGTCGTAGGTGATGCGGGCGCCGTAGGCGCCGGGTGCCTGCGGGTCGTTGCGCACCTTGTCGAACACCAGCAGGCGGGTGCCGAGGGTGAAGCCCTCGGACAGGTCATGGGTGACCATCAGCACGGTGAGCCCCGTCTCCTGCCAGAGCTCTAGCAGCAGCGCGTGCATGTCCTTGCGGATGCCGGGGTCGAGCGCCCCGAAGGGCTCGTCCAGCAGCAGCATGCGCGGCTTCATGATCAGCGCCTGGGCAATGGCCAGGCGCTGCTGCATGCCGCCGGACAGCTGGCTGGGGTACTTGTCGAGCGCGTGGTCGAGGCCGACGCGGCGCAGCAGCTGCGCGGCCTGCGTGCGCGCCTCGGCCTTGGCGCGGCCGAACAGGCGACCAAGCAAGGGGGCGCGCGGCAACTCCAGCCCGAGGGCGACGTTGTCGAGCACGCTCAGGTGCGGCAGGACCGAGTAGCGCTGGAAGACGATGCCGCGGCTGGGGTCGGGTTCGGCCACCAGGGGCTTGCCGTCGAGCAGGATCTCGCCCCTGTGCGGGCGCTCCTGGCCGAGCAGCATGCGCAGGAAGGTGGACTTGCCGCAGCCGGAGGCACCGACCAGGGCGCAGAACTCGCCCTGGTCGATGTCCAGGCGCAGATTTTCGAGCACCGTCTGGTCGCCATACTGCTGCCAGACATTGCGCACCTGGATGAAGCTCATGCTCGACCTCCTTCGTACCAGGGGAAGGCGACACGGGTCAGACGCTTGAGGCCGAGATCCATCAGCCAGGCGAGCAGCGTGATCCATGCCACGTAGGGCAGGATCACGTCCATGGCCAGGTAGCGGCGGACGAGGAAGATGCGGTAGCCGAGGCCGTCGGTGGAGGCGATCGCCTCGGCGGCGATCAGGAACAGCCAGGCAGAACCGAGCGCCAGCTGCAGCGCGATCAGCAGGCGCGGCAGCAACTGCGGTAGCACCACGCGCAGGATCAGCGTCCAGGTGTTGGCGCCCAGGGTCTGGGCCTTGATCAGCAGTTCGGCGGGGATCTCTCGCGCACGCTGTTCGAGGTCGCGGGCGATCACCGGGGTGATGCCGAGCACGATCAGCATTACCTTGGATAGCTCATCCAGGCCGAACACAATGAACAGCACCGGCAGGATGGCCAGCGGTGGAATCATGGACACCACGGTGAGCAGCGGCGAAAGCGCGGCGCCGAACAGCGGCAGGCTGCCGGCGAGGATGCCCAGGCTGAGGCCGAGTGCCGCAGCAATGGCCAGCCCCATGGCGAGCCGCTTCAGGCTCGCGGCCGTGTCGTCCCACAGCAGGTAGCGGCCGCTGCGCGGATCCTCCTTGAAGGCCATGCGCTCGACGGCGTCGGCCATCTGCACCACGCTGGGCAGCAGCTTGTCCTGCGGGTTCTCGGCCAGGCGTGCGGCCGAGCCGGCGAGGTAGGCGACCAGCAGCAGGGCGAAGGGCAGCATCGCCAGGCTGAGCCGCCAGCTGGGGCCGGGTTTTCGGTTGATCAGGCGCATCGGGGGCTCCGTGGCTCCAAGGCTAGGGGGCGGCCGCCGCCTGCGCCATGCAGCCGGGGCTGCAGGCGCGCGGGGCAAGCGTGCCGGGGCGGAAGCGTTAGTCGAGCTTGCCGTCGGCGGCCATCCGCATGTAGGTCGGGTCGAAGCGCAGCTTCACGTTGGCGGCGTTGCCGGTGGTGCCGCCGGGGAAGCTCATGCCCACTGCGTCGGCGCTGCGTGCGCCCTCGCCGAGCAGGCCGTGCTTGAAGCTGAACTCGGCGACCTTGGTCATGGTTGCCGGCAGCGCCGCGCTTTCGGTGAAGGCCAGCGCCTCGGCGGCGGAGTAGAACATGCGGGTGGCGGCGAGTTGGGCTTCATAGCCGACGAGGTCGGTGCCCGCCGCTGCGGCCATATGGGTGCGCGCCGCCTCCCCGGCGGGGGTGTCGGCACTCATGACCGACATGACCTCGTACCAGGCGCCGGCCAATGCCTTGCCAAGAGCCGGGTTGTCGCCCAGGGTGCGGGTATTGACCACCATCAGATCGATGATCTCGCCGGGGATCTGGCCGGAGTCGAACACCTTGCTGACCTTGGGCATGGCAGTGACCTCGGCGAGCAACGGGTTCCAGGTCGCCACCGCCTGTACCCCCGAGGTGGCGAAGGCGGCTACCAGGTCGGCATCGGAGGTGTTGACCACCTTGATGTCGCGCTCGCTCAGCCCGACGGACTCGAGCCCGCGGGCGAGCAGGTAGTGAGAGACCGAGAGCTCGACCAGGTTGACCGGCAGGCCCTTCAGATCGGCCAGTGTCTTGCCCTCGCCCTTGAGCACGATGCCATCGTTGCCGTTGGAGAAGTCGCCGACGATCAGCGCGGTGGAGTCGACGCCGCCTGCGGCCGGGATCGTCAGCGCATCCATGTTGGTCATGGCGCAAGCGTCGAAGCCGCCCGCGGTGTACTGGTTGATCGACTCGATGTAGTCGTTGACCTGCACGACGTCGACCTTGATGCCGTACTTGTCCGCCCACTTGGCCACGATGCCGCTCGAGGCCGCGTATTCCCAGGGCATCCAGCCAGCGTAGATCGTCCAGCACACCTTGAAGCTGGATTTGGGCGCGGCCTGGGCGGGCGTGGCCACGGCGAGGGACAGCGTAAGCGCAGCCGCTGCGGCTGCTGCAAGGGTGCGGAACTGGGTCATGAGAACCTCCGTGCGGTTATCGGGTCGGGCGGGAGCGGCACATCACCGGTGACGGTGCGTTCTCCCGGGCTTTTATCCCGCCGTGTAACCTCGCCAGAGGTCGATGACTCTCGGACCAGCCACCCGCTCGCGCGGGCCGGAACCCTAGTCATCCATTCCAGATTGTGCTGTGCGACGTCCGTGCTTAGGCGCCGCTCCTGCATGGTCAACATAAAGCGAGGATCGTGCCAGCTCCCAATGCCCTGTGTTTGCGGGGCGTTTCGTGGCTAACATCGGTCCAGATCAATACTGGATGCACTGATTTGGTGCATCGTGCTCGAGCATGGTGCCGGCTGGCGTCTGCACCACGCCGGGATCTGCCCGCATCGAGGTGTACCTTGCGCATGCCGGGTGTCGCAGCCGGCAACTCGGCGAGTGCAGGGGGAGGAAAAAAGCGGCGCCCCGCAGGGCGCCGCTCGAAACAGGACCGGAGGAGAGCGGTCCCGCAGGTGAAGTGCTCGGCCTTGCGGCTCAACTGCGATAAGCGGACTCCCCGTGCGCCGTGATGTCCAGGCCCTCGCGCTCCTCTTCTTCGGGCACGCGCAGGCCGACCAGGATGTCCGCGATCTTGTAGGCGATGAAGGCGACCACTGCCGACCACACGATGGTGACGATCACGCTCCAGGTCTGGATCCACACCTGGGCGCCCATGGCGAAGTCCTCGCCGCCGGTGCCGCCCAGGGCGGGCGCAGCGAACACGCCGGTGAGAATCGCGCCGACGATGCCGCCCACGCCATGCACGCCAAACACGTCGAGGGCGTCATCGGCACCCAGCATGTGCTTGAGGCCATTGACGCCCCACAGGCAGATGAAGCCGGACAGCGTGCCGATCACGATCGCGCCCATCGGACCCACCGAGCCGCAGGCCGGGGTGATGGCGACCAGGCCGGCGACCGCGCCCGAGGCCGCGCCCAGCATCGAGGGCTTGCCCTTGAGCAGGGCCTCGGCCAGCGACCACGCCAGCACCGCGGCGGCGGTGGCGAACAAGGTGTTGATGAAGGCGAGCGCCGCGCCCGAGGTGGCCTCGAGGTTGGAGCCGGCATTGAAGCCGAACCAGCCCACCCACAGCAGCGAAGCGCCGACCATCGTCAGCGTCAGGCTGTGCGGTGCCATCGATTCGCGACCGAAGCCGATGCGCTTGCCGACCATGTAGGCGCCCACCAGGCCAGCGATACCGGCGTTGATGTGCACCACCGTGCCGCCGGCAAAGTCGAGCGCACCGTCCTCCAGGAGGTAGCCGCCCGGACCCCACACCATGTGGCAGATCGGCAGGTAGCAGAAGGTGAACCAGATCACCGAGAAGATCAGCACCGCCGAGAACTTCATGCGCTCGGCGAAGGCGCCGACGACGAGTGCGCCGGTGATGCCGGCAAAGGTGGCCTGGAAGGCGATGAAAGCGAATTCGGGCAGCTTCACGTTGTCGGTGAAGGTGTCGGCGAGCGAGTCGATGGTGACGCCGGACAGGAAGACCTTGTCGAGCGAGCCGATGAAGGGGGTGCCCTCGGTGAAGGCCAGGCTGTAGCCATAGACGGCGAACAGCAGTGCGTTGAGCGAGAACACGGTCATCACCTGCATCAGCACCGACAGCATGTTCTTTGCGCGCACCAGGCCGCCATAGAACAGCGCCAGGCCGGGCAGGGCCATCATCAGCACGAGAAGCGTCGCGGTCATGATCCAGGCGACATCGCCCTTGTGCACCTCGACGGCGGCTTCGGCCGCCTCCTGGGCGAGGGCGCCGCCGGAGACGGCGGGCAGGCCGACAAGAAGGCTTGCAGACAGCAGCGTATGGATTGTTTTCATTTTGGGTGTGCTCGCTTACAGGGCATCGGTACCGGTCTCGCCGGTGCGGATGCGGATGACCTGCTCGAGATCGAAGACAAAGATCTTGCCGTCGCCGATCTTGCCGGTGGCAGCGGACTTCTCGATGGCTTCCAGAGCCTGGTCGAGCACGTTGTCGTCGACTGCTGCCTCGACCTTCACCTTGGGCAGGAAGTCGACGACGTACTCGGCGCCACGGTAGAGCTCGGTATGGCCCTTCTGGCGGCCGAAACCCTTGACCTCGGTGACGGTGATGCCCTGCACGCCGATGGCCGACAGTGCTTCGCGGACTTCGTCGAGCTTGAAGGGCTTGATGATCGCGGTGATGAACTTCATGGTCTTCTCCGGTGCGCGGGCGGGGCGCCGTAGCGCCCCGCCCTGCGGTTTGCGAGCCGGCAGGCGACGCCTGCCGGGTGAGGCTTGCTGGCTGATGCTTACTTCGTCACGAACTCGGGGTAGGCTTCCTGACCGCACTCGGTGAGGTCGGTGCCTTCGTACTCTTCCTCGGCCGTGACGCGAATACCCATCACCGCCTTGAGCACGCTCCACACGATCAGGCTGCACACGAAGACCCACACGAAGATGGTCAGGGCACCGACGATCTGGCCGATGAAGCTGACATCGCCGTTGGTGACCGGCACCAGCAGCAGACCGAGCAGGCCGCAGCTGCCGTGCACCGAGATGGCACCGACGGGGTCGTCGATCTTGAGCTTGTCGAGGAAGGTGATCGACAGCACCACCAGCACGCCGCCTGCGGCGCCGAACAGGGTTGCCACCAGCGGGGTCGGGGTCGAAGGCTCGGCGGTGATCACCACCAGGCCGGCGAGCGCGCCGTTGAGCAGCATGGTCAAGTCACCCTTGCCGAACATCAGCTTGGAGACGATCAGTGCGGCTACCGCACCACCGGCTGCGGCAGTGTTGGTGTTGAGGAACACCATGGCCACCGAGTTGGCGTTGGCGATGTCGCCCAGCTTCAGCACCGAACCGCCGTTGAAGCCGAACCAGCCCATCCACAGGATGAAGGTGCCGAGCGTGGCCAGCGGCAGGTTGGCGCCGGGGATGGCGCGTACCTCGCCGTTGGGGCCGTACTTGCCCTTGCGGGCGCCGAGCAGCATCACACCGGCGAGCGCGGCAGCCGCACCGGCCATATGCACGATGCCCGAGCCGGCGAAGTCCGAGAAGCCGAGGTCGCCCAGGTTGTACAGGCCGAGGACGTCATTCTCGCCCCAGGTCCAGGAGCCTTCCATCGGGTAGATGAAGCCGGTCATGACGATCGCGAAGGCCAGGAAGGCCCACAGCTTCATGCGTTCGGCAACGGCGCCGGAGACGATCGACATCGCGGTGGCGACGAACACGACCTGGAAGAAGAAGTCGGACGCGCCGGAGTAGATCGAGTCGCCGCCGAAGCCGTCCTCGCGTTCTGCGAAGGCCTGGAAGGCTTCATCGACGAGCTTGTCACCGCCGTCGATACCTGACAGGAAGATGCCGCCGCCATACATGATCGCGTAGCCGCAGATCAGGTACATGATGCAGGAGATGGCGAACAGGGCGACGTTCTTGGTGAGGATCTCGACGGTGTTCTTCGAGCGCACCAGGCCGGCCTCGAGCATCGAAAAACCCGCTGCCATCCACATCACGAGGGCGCCGCACACCAGGAAGTAGAAGGTGTCCATGGCGTACTGCAGCTCGAAGACGTGCTTGAGTACCTCTGATTCGCTGGCCACCGCGGGGCCGGCAAGGCTGGCGGTCGTGGCCACCAGCAGGGGGGTCAGGATTCGCTTCATTGCATGTTCTCCCTTAGAGCGCATCTGTGCCGGACTCGCCGGTGCGGATGCGAATGGCCTGTTCGAGATCGAAGACGAAGATCTTGCCGTCGCCGATCTTGCCGGTGGCGGCGGACTTCTCGATGGCTTCCAGCACCTGGTCGAGGATGTCGTCGGTAACCGCGACCTCGACCTTGACCTTGGGCAGGAAGTCGACGACGTACTCGGCGCCACGGTAGAGCTCGGTGTGGCCCTTCTGGCGGCCGAAGCCCTTGACCTCGGTGACCGTGATGCCTTGCACGCCGATGGCCGAGAGTGCTTCGCGCACTTCGTCGAGCTTGAACGGCTTGATGATGGCAGCGATGAGTTTCATGGGGCTTGCCTCTGTCATGGTTCTCGCAAACGGCCCGGAAGCGGGTGTCCGGGCCGCGAGGGATCAGAATTCCTTCGTGAAGGACAGCACGTAGCGGTCGCCGGCCGCGTTCTTGCCATTGCTGCCGAAGCAGTAGGGCTGACCAAGTGCGCAGCTGCCATTGGCGTCGGAGTCCGAATAGCTGAATGCAACGGTGCCGAAGCCGACGTCCTTGCTGATGCCCAGGCCCCAGTCGGTATAGGTCGCATCGCTGTTCTTGCGGATGCGCTGGTGGCCGACGTGCGCCGACAAGGTCCAGGTCGGGGCGACCTCGTACTCGGCGTTGAGCTCCAGATAGTTGCTGTTGCGGGTCTTCTCGCCATTCGTGCCCGTCCACCCGAACAGGTGCTTGGAGACGGCGTGCGAGTACTTCAGCTCGAGGAACTGCCAGCCCAGCGACAGGTAGACCTCGGTCGAGTCCGGCGACGGCGTGCCGGCGATCTTGTCGCCCGGGTAGTAGTACTGGATCACGCCGACGTCGTAAGACAAGGGGCCTGCTTCGCCCGCATAGCCGACGTAGAGGTCGAGCTCGAGGCTGTTGTTGGTCTTGGCGATGTCGTCGACCCAACCGACGTTCGAGCCCCAGGTGCCGATGTAGAGCCCGCTCTCGTGCGCGTAGTCGAAGCCGCCCTGCAGTGCAGGCTTGCCCTGCGACTGGGTGATGCCGCGGAAGACGTAGTCCGTGGTGATGGTCAGGTTGGCGCTGATGGGGCCGTCGCCGGCATGGGCGACGCCTGCGAAGGGCAGTGCGGCAAGAAGGGCGGTGGTGAGAAGGGACTTGCGCATGATGAACTCCTGAGCGGGTTTCGGGTTTTGACGCTGATCCCAAAGCACGGCGTGTGCCAGCAAATTGAAGTGATTGTTAAATATGAAGTTATCAGGATGATTGGGGGGGCGCAGCCGTTGTTCTGCTGCGCTGCCGCACGGATTCATGCACGAGAATGGCTCGGTATGCACCGACTTGGTGCGTCGAGCCGGGTCGTGACTGCCAGCTTCTGGTGCATCGCGGGCGGCGTGCTAGACTTCGCGCCATTCCTCACGTTTCAGGCAGGCCACCATGAGCACTCCCCGCATCCTTGACGAAATCGGCGCCAAGCTCTCCGAGCTCGCCGCCAACAGCCCGGTTCGCGACATCGAGAAGAACGCCAAGGCGCTCATCGGCAGCGCGTTCGGCAAGCTGGAACTGGTGACGCGGGAGGAGTTCGAGGTGCAGCGCGAGATGCTCGCCCACAGCCGCCAGAAGCTCGCCGAACTTGAACAGCGGGTGGCAGAGCTCGAGCGTCTGCTTGCCGCAGAGGCTGACCGCAGCGTTTGACCACACTCCGGATCGATCTGTCTGGAATAGTTTTTTGTCATTTTTTGCTTCTCCGCTAGACTGGCGCTCCGTCCAGTCCGGAGAACCGCATGTCCCTTGCGCTGGTGCGCAGTCGAGCGCTCGACGGCCTCGAAGCCCACGAGGTCATGGTCGAGGTGCACCTGGCCAACGGCCTGCCGGCATTCAACCTCGTCGGTCTGCCCGATACCGAGGTGCGCGAGGCGCGTGATCGTGTGCGCGCCGCGATCCAGACCTCGCAGTTCGAATTCCCACAACGCCGGATCACCGTCAATCTCGCGCCTGCCGACCTGCCAAAGGAGGGCGGGCGCTTCGATCTCGCCATTGCCGTTGGCATCCTGGCCGCGTCCGGTCAGGTGGCTGATGGGAGCCTTGACGGCATCGAGTTCTGTGGCGAGCTGTCGCTGACCGGCGGCCTGCGCGGGGTGCGTGGCGTGCTGGCGGTGGCGCTGGCCGCAGCACGTGCGCGCCGTAAGCTGGTGCTGCCGGCCGACAATGCTGCCGAGGCCGTGCTCGCCCAGGATGCCTTCGTGCTGGGGGCTGCCAGCCTGCTTGAGGTGTGCGCTCACCTCAATGGCCATACCGTGCTGCAGCGTGCGGCATCACGGCCTCCCGAGACAGCGTTACGCGACGGCATGCCCGACCTCGCCGACGTGCGTGGTCAGTTGCAGGCGCGTCGCGCGCTTGAGGTGGCAGCAGCAGGTGCGCACTCGATCCTGCTTTTCGGCCCGCCCGGCACGGGCAAGTCGATGCTCGCTCAGCGTCTGCCGGGGCTGTTGCCGGTGATGACCGAGGCGGAGGCGGTCGAGAGCGCCGCGCTGTTCTCGCTCGAAGGGAGCTTCGATCCCGCGCGCTGGCGCCAGCGGCCCTTCAGGGCGCCCCACCACACCGCATCGGCTGCCGCGCTCGTTGGCGGTGGGGCGATGCCGCGGCCAGGCGAGATCTCGCTGGCAAACCACGGCGTGCTCTTCCTCGATGAGCTGCCGGAGTTCGATCGCCGTGTGCTCGAGGCTTTGCGCGAGCCGCTCGAGAGCGGCACGGTGACGGTGTCGCGTGCGCGCAAGCGCGCTGAGTTTCCGGCCCGCTTTCAGCTCGTGGCCGCGATGAATCCGTGCCCCTGCGGCTATGCCGGCCATCCGCATCGCGCCTGCGTGTGTACGCCTGAGCAGGTGGCGCGCTATCGCGCGCGCATCTCCGGCCCGCTGCTCGACCGCATCGACCTCAGCGTTGAAGTGCCTGCGATCGCGCACGATGAGCTTGCCAGCGCCAGCCCGGGGGAGGATTCGGCCGCGGTGCGCGCACGCGTGGCGACGGCGCGCTCGCGTCAGTTCGAACGCCAGGGCACGGTCAATGCCCGCCTCGAACCGGGGCAGGTGGAGCGCTGGTGCACACCGGACGCCGCCGGGGCGAGCCTGCTCAAGCAGGCAATGAGCCGCCTCAACCTGTCCGCACGTGCCTATCACCGCATCCTGCGCGTCGCGCGCACGCTCGCCGACCTGGCTGGCCTGGCTCAGCCCGGATCCGCGCAGGTGGCCGAGGCCATCCAGTACCGGCGCAGCGTCGATGGGCGCTGATTGCGGGCGCCCGCCCCCGCACTGGGTTAAGCTGGTGTCCTTGTTCCCGAACCGACCTGGATGCCGTACGCGCACCGCCTCACACGGGCTGTGTGCCTCCTTCCCGCATCCGGCTGACTCCTTCCATGCCTGCCAACGCACTCTGGTTGCCCTGGCTGCTCGCGGCATTGTCCGCGATCGGCCCATTTTCGATCGACACCTACCTGCCTGCCTTTCCGCGGATCGGCGCCGATCTCGAGGCGACAGCGATCCAGGTTCAGCAGACCCTGAGCGCCTACATGCTGGGGCTGGCGGGCATGGTGCTGTGGCACGGTGCGCTGGCCGACCGCTATGGGCGCCGGCATGTGCTGCTCGTGCTGACCGCGGTGTTCGCCCTGGCCTCGATACTGTGTGCCGTCGCGCCCAGCATCGAGTGGCTGTGGCTGGGGCGCGTCCTGCAGGGCGTATGCGGCGGCGCTGGCGTTGTCGTGGGCCGTGCCGTGGTGCGCGATGTTCATGAGGGGGCGCAGGCGCAACGTCTGATGGCGAGGGTGATGCTCATCTTCGCCCTTGCGCCGGCGATCGCGCCTTTGGTGGGCGCTGCCCTCCTTGCGCTCGCCGGCTGGCGCTCGATCTTCATCTTCCTGGCCGTGTTCGGTATCGCGCTCACGCTGGCGACCTGGCGCCTGCTGCCCGAGACCTTGCCGGTGGCGGAGCGCCAGTCGCTGCACCCGGCGCAACTGTTGCGCGGCTACCGGGCGGTCTTCGGCAGCCCGGCCTTCGTGCTGCTCGGCTTGACTGCCGCACTCAATTTCTGCGGCTTTTTCCTCTACGTCATGTCCGCGCCCGTGTTCATCCTTGAGCACCTTGGCCTGGGTACGACGGGGTTCATCTGGCTGTTCGGCCCCGCAGTGGGCGGGATGATGCTCGGCTCGCTGCTCTCGGAGCGCATGGCCGGGGTCTGGCGGCCGGGGCGCACCGTTGGGGCGGGGTTTGCCCTCATGTTCGTGGCCGTGCTGGCAAACCTGCTCGTGTCCGCGGGCTTGCCTGGGGCGGAGCGTTGGATCGTGCTTGCGGTCGGCCTCTATTGCTGCGGCATGTCGATTGCCACGCCGACACTGAACATCCTCGCCCTGGATCTGTTTCCGGCGCGTCGCGGCATGGCGTCGAGCTGCCAGAGCTTCATGCAGATCGGCATCAATGCGCTGCTGGCGGGCGTGGTGGCGCCATTGCTGTGGACGAGTACGCTCAGTCTTGCCACAGGCATGGCGCTGTTCGTGGGGCTCGGTGTGTCGTGCTGGCTGCTGTGGATGTGGCGGAGGCGCCAGGCGACGCCGTGAGTGCGGGCCGTGCGCTCAGCACTGCGCCCAGGGCAGGCCATCGAAGCGCCAGCCATTGACCGAGTTGCGGTGGTGGTTGGCGTCGAGTTCGCCTTCGAAGCCATGGCTGACGTTGTAGACGGTGGTGAAGCCCGCCTGTTCGAGCGCCTCGCCCGCGACTTCTGAGCGATTGCCGGAGCGGCAGATGAGCAGGATCGGGCGGTGGCCGCCGTTGCCGGCGAGTTTCTTGACCTCGCCCACGAAGTTCGGATTCACCTCCCAGTCCGGGCCGTCGTTCCACGACACATGGATGGCGCCCACCGGATGGCCGACGAAGAGGTATTCGATCTCGCTGCGGACGTCGATGAGCAGTGCGTCCGGCCTGGACTGCAGCAGCGCATGGGCTTCCTTCGGCGTGATGTGTTGCATGTGCAGGGCTCCGGCTCCGTGGGTGAAGGATTATATTCTGAACAACGGATGCGGGTCGCGGCGCATCCACGTCCTGCACTAGTCGCCGCCGAGGTAGGCGCGACGTACGCGCGTGTCCTCGAGCAGGGACGGGCTGCGCCCGCTGAGGACGATGCGGCCGTTCTCCATCACGTGCCCCTGCGCGGCGAATTCGAGCGCGAGGCGGGCATTCTGCTCGACGAGCAGGATCCCCAGTCCGGCTGTCGACACCGAGTCCAGCACCTCGAACACGGTGTCGACGATGCGTGGCGCCAGCCCCATTGAAGGCTCGTCGAGCAGCAGCAGGCGCGGGCGCGACATGAGTGCACGGGCGATGGCGAGCATCTGCTGCTCGCCGCCGGAGAGTGTGCCGGCGGTCTGGTGCAGGCGCTCGTGAATCCGCGGCAGCATGGTGAAGACCTTGTCGAGGTCGGCCTCGATGCCGTGGCGATCGTTACGCGCATAGGCGCCCAGGCGCAGGTTCTCGGCCACCGTCAGGCGCGCGAACAGCCCTCTCCCCTCGGGCACCAGGGCGATGCCGCGGCGCACGCGCGCATGGGCTTCCAGCTTGTCTATGTCTTCGCCCGCAAAGCGCAGCCTCCCTGCAGCCAGCGGCGTGGCCCCGGCAATGGCGGCCAGGGTGGAACTCTTGCCCGCGCCATTGGCGCCGATCAGGCAGTGGCGATCGCCTTCGCCGATGGTGAATGAGACCCCTTTCACCGCCTCTATGCCGCCGTAGGCGACGGTCAGCGCGTCGACCTGCAGCAGCGCGCGGTCACCTTGCATGACTGCCTCCCAGGTAGGCGGCAATTACGACGGGGTCGTGCCGCACCGCTGCGGGTGTGCCTTGCGCGATCAGCCGACCGAAGTCGAGTACGGCAATGCGGTCGCACGCTGCCATGACCAGGCTCATGTCATGCTCGATCAGGACGATGGTGACGCCGTCGGCCCTGATGCGTTCGAGCAGGCGTTTCAGTACGCCCGTCTCGGTGGCGTTCATGCCCGCTGCGGGTTCATCGAGCGCGAGCAGGCGTGGCTGGCCGGCGAGCGCACGGGCGATCTCCAGCCGGCGTTGGTCGCCATAGGACAGCGTGCCGGCAGCGGCGTCGGCAAGGTGCGCGATGCCCACATAGTCGAGCCAGCGCAGGGCGCTGGCGCGGCAGGCCGCCTCCTCGGCACGCGCCGCGCGCGTCCCCGCCAGAGTGGCCCATAACCCGGTGCGCGCTCGGGCGTCGGCGGCGACCATGGCGTTCTCGAGCACGCTCAGCTCGCGGAACAGGCGGGTGTTCTGGAAGCTGCGGGCGATGCCGCAGCGTGCAACGGCATGCGGCGGGCCTGCAGGCAGGCGCTCGCCGCCAAGCATGAAGTGGCCATTGTCGGCACGTTCACTGCCGGTGAGCAGGTTGAACAGGGTGGTCTTGCCTGCGCCGTTGGGGCCGATCAGCCCGAAGATCTCACCCTGTTCGACTTCGAACGAGATGTCGTCCAGCGCTTGCAGGCCGCCGTAGCGCTTGCTGACCTTGCACGCGTGCAGCAGGCTCATGCGTCGCGACTCCGCGGTGGGCGCAGGCAGGTCGCAAGGGGGCGGCATGCGCCGGGCTTGCCCGTGGTGGTGGTGCGCATGGCGGTCGGCAAGAATGGAAGCGGCATCGAGGTGGCCAGCGTTCAGGGGCGTGGGGCGTGCGGATGCACGGGTCTGGCAGCGGCATCCTCTTGCGGTTGGCCCTGACTTCTCGCCCCCTGGGGCTTGTTGTAGAGTCGTGAATCGTAACTGGATGGTAAAAAGACTTTGCCGTCGTGACCAGCGTGAGCAGTCGCAGCGGCCCTTCGCCGCCCCATCGGGGCGAGCTACGCGCAAGCAAGGAATGCTTATGCTTGAAGTGGATGGGTTGGTCAAAGCCTTCGGCGGCTTTCGTGCCGTCGACGGCTGTACGATGAGGGTGAACGAGGGCGAGATCCTTGGTCTCATCGGCCCCAATGGCGCTGGCAAGACGACCCTGTTCAACCTCATCGCCGGCGCCTTGCAGCCCACGGCCGGCACGATCCGCTTCCTGGGCGAGGATGTCACCCCGCTGTCGACCGACGCGCTCTTCCACAAGGGCCTGGTGCGTACCTTCCAGATCCCGCACGAGTTCGGCCGTCTCACTGCGCGCGAGAACCTGATGATGGTGCCGCCCGCGCAACCGGGGGAGGATCTGTTCGCCAACTGGCTGTCCTGGGGCAAGGTGCAGCGCGTCGAGGAGGCCGTGCGCCGCAAGGCAGACGAGACGCTCGCCTTCCTCGAACTCAGCCATGTCGCCGACGAGCGTGCGGGCAACCTGTCCGGCGGCCAGAAGAAGCTGCTCGAGCTGGGGCGCACGATGATGACCGACGCCAAATTGGTGCTGCTCGACGAGCCTGCTGCGGGCGTCAATCGCACCCTGCTGCGCAAGCTCGAGGAGAAGATCCTCATCCTCAACCGCGACTGGGGTTACACCTTCATCCTCATCGAGCACGACATGGAGATGATCGAGAAGCTGTGCCAGCCGGTGGTGTGCATGGCCGAAGGCAAGGTGCTGATCCAGGGCGACTTCCATACCGTGCGCTCGGACGCCCGCGTGCTCGAGGCCTATCTCGGCGAGACGCCCTCGGCCATCGAGCGCAATGAGTTCGAGCACGACCCCAAGGTCGAGCAACTGCGCGAGCAGGAACTCCACAAGGAGGACCTGTGATGCCCTTGCTCGACATGAAGGACGTGCGTGGCGGCTATGGCGACGCCGACATCCTGCAGGGCGTGTCGATCGCGGTGGCCGAGCGCGAGATCGTCGTCATCGTCGGTCCCAACGGGGCCGGTAAATCCACCGCCATGAAGGCCGTCTTCGGGCTGCTCAACGTGCGTGGCGGGGCGATCGTGTTCGACGGCGAGGACATCACCGGCTGGGCGCCCAACCGCATCGTGCAGCGCGGGGTGTGCTACGTGCCGCAGGTGGACAACGTGTTCCGCGAGATGACGGTGCACGAGAACTTCGAAATGGGTGCCTTCCTGCGCGGGGGCGACCTCTCGGCCGCCTACGACCGCGTCTATGGCCTCTTCCCAGACCTCAAGGCCAAACGCAGGAACCTGGCGGGGGACCTCTCCGGCGGCCAGCGCCAGATGGTGGCAATGGGGCGCGCGCTGATGCTCGACCCCAAGCTGCTGCTGCTCGACGAGCCCACCGCCGGCCTCTCGCCCAAATACATGGAGCAGATCTTCCAGATCACCCGCGACGTACGCGACGCCGGCGTGTCCATCCTGCTGGTCGAGCAGCACGCCAAGCAGGCGCTGGCCTTCTGCGACCGCGGCTACGTGCTGGCGACCGGCGCCAACCGCCACGAGGGCACGGGCCAGGCCCTGCTCGCCGATCGTGAAGTGGCCGAGATGTTCCTCGGCGGCTGACAGGACGAATCATGCCCCTGCTCGATTTCCTCAACTTCTACCTGGTGCCGGGCATCGTCCTCGGCTCCATCTACGCGGTCGGCGCCATCGGCATCACGCTGGTGTTCGGCATCCTGCGCTTCGCCCACTTCGCCCATGGCGACATGGCCACGCTGGGCGCCTTCATCGCGCTCGCCCTCGTCGCCGGTGGCATGGACCCATGGACGGCGCTGCCGGTGGCGATGGCGGCAACCGCGGTCGTGGCCATCGGCGTGGACAAGGCCTTCTACGACTACCTCAAGGCGCGGCCCAAGATCGTTACCGTGATGGCCTCGCTGGGCGTGGCGCTGATGCTGCGCTCGGTGGTGCAGGTGGTGTGGGGCGTGGATCCCAAGACCTACGCCACCGGCATCGTACGACCGGATTCCTACTTCGGCATCCTGCTGCGTCCGCGTGAGCTCTACACCCTGGCCTCGGTGGTGCTGATCGTGGTCGGCCTCGCGCTCTTCCTGCGTCACTCCAAGTGGGGCAAGGCGATGCGAGCGATGTCCGACAACCCCGATCTGGCCCGTCTGTCCGGGGTGGACAACCGCAAGGTGACGATGCTGACCTGGGCCATCGTCGGCGCGCTGTGCGCGGCCTCGGGCTTCATGCTCGGCATCAACACCGAGCTGCACTCGATGATGGGCTGGCAGCTGCTGCTACCGATGTTCGCCGCCGCCATCGTCGGCGGGGTGGGGCGGGTCGAGGGCGCGGTGCTCGGAGGCCTGGTGGTGGGCATCGCCGAGGAGCTGTCGATCTTCATCCTGCCGGCGCAGTACAAGGCGGCAACCGCCTTTGCGCTGCTGTTGCTCATCCTGCTCGTCCGCCCGCGCGGCCTGCTCAACGGCAAGGTGCTCTGATGGATCTGCTCGGTCTCGCCAACTACGCGGTCTTCATGGCCATCCTCATCGGCATCTACGCCCTGCTCGCGCTCGGGCTCAACATCCAGTGGGGCTTCACCGGCCTGTTCAATGCCGGCATCGCCGGTTTCTTCGCCATCGGTGCCTACACTTCGGCCATCCTCACCAGCCTGCCGGCCGCGCACCGCCTGGGCGGCTTCGAGCTGCCGATGGTGCTGGGCTGGGTGGCAGCGATGCTTGTCGCTGCCGCCATCGCCTGGCCGATCGGCAAGATCTGCCTGCGCTTCCGCTCCGACTATCTGGCGATTGCCACCATCGGCATCGCCGAGATCATTCGCCTGGTGATCCGTACCGAAGGTTGGCTCACCGGCGGCGTGCGCGGCATCACCGGAATCCCGCGGCCCTTCGGCGAGCTGCCCTACATGCAGTCGCAGCTGGCCTTCCTGGCGATCGTGGTGGTGCTGGTGCTGCTTGCCTACATGCTCGTCGAGCGCCAGGTCAATGCGCCCTGGGGCCGCATGATGCGGGCCATCCGCGATAACGAGAACGCCGCTGCTGCCATGGGCAAGCGGGTGGCGGACCGCCGCCTGCAGGCCTTCGTCTTCGGTTCGGCGCTGATGGGCCTGGCGGGCGCGTTGTTCGTGCATTTCAATCGCTCGATCACGCCCGAGGCGATCGACCCGATGATTGCCACCTTCCTGATCTGGATCATGCTCATCCTCGGCGGCTCCGGGAACAACCGCGGCGCCATCCTTGGCGCGGCGGCGATCTGGATCATCTGGTCGGTGTCCGAACTGCTCACCGACCGTCTGCCCACCGAGGTAGCGATCCAGGCCAAGTACGCACGCGTGTTCATCATCGGCCTGACGCTGCAGCTGGTGCTGCGTTTCCGGCCGGAGGGCATCCTGCCCGAGCGCCAGGCTGGTGCTGCATCGTCCCGACGATGAAGCCCGCCTGGCCCTGGTGCCTGACCGCTTTGCTGTGACCCCTTCCCTGACCGGGGCCGCGCTGCGCCCCATTCAGACAACCCGTGCCCCCGGCACATTCTGGAGGTGACCCTAGTGAACAAGAAGACGCTCGCAACCCTCGTCGGCTCGCTGCTCGGTGCGGCCGTGCTGGCAAGCCCCGCGCACGCGCAGAACGTCAAGATCGGCCTGCTCGGCGGCATCTCGGGCCCGATCGCGGCAATGGCGCCGTCCATGCTCGACGCCTCGCGCCTGGCCATCGCCCAGGTCAACGAACAGGGCGGCATCCTCAACGGCGGCAAGCTCGATGTCGTGGTCGGCGACAGCGCCTGCAACCCGCAGAACGCCACCGACGCCGCCACCAAGGCGGTCAACATCGACCGCGTCATCGCCACCGTCGGTCCGCACTGCTCGGGCGCGGTGCTGGCCGCGGCCAACTCGGTCACGGTGCCGGCAGGCGTGCTGATGGTGACGCCTTCGGGGACCTCGCCCGAGATCACCAAGATCAACGACAAGGACCTCGTCTATCGTACCGTGCCGTCCGACGACTACCAGGGCCGTGCACTCGCGCGCACCCTCAAGGCGCGCGGCATCGACAAGGTGGCGGTGGCCTACCTCAACAACGACTACGGCAAGGGCCTGGCCGAGTCCTTCAAGGCCGAGTACGAAGCCAATGGCGGCACCATCGCCGGCTACTCCGGGCATGAGGACGGCAAGGCTTCCTACCGCTCCGACCTTGCCCAGCTCGCCCGCGGCGGTGCCGACACCCTGGTCATCTTCGACTACGGCGATGGCACCGGTCTCACCATCCTGCGCCAGGCCCTGGAGAACAACTTCTTCAAGACCTTCATCGGTGCCGACGGCATGAAGTCCGAGGCCGTCATCCGTTCGCTCGGCGAGCAGAACCTGGGCGGCTTCTTCGCCTCGGCGCCGGTGGGCGAGGCCTCGGCCTCGCTCGATGCCTTCCGCGCCGCGTTCTCGGCCGCCGGTGGCAACCCCGACGCGATCTTCACCACCACCTCGTACGACGCCGCCTTCCTGGTTGCGCTCGCGATCGAGAAGGCCGGTGGCGACAAGGCCAAGCTCGCCGAGTCGCTGCGCGCCGTGGCGTCGGCGCCGGGCGAGCCGATCATGGCCGGCGAGTGGGCCAAGGCCAAGCAGCTGATCGCCGAAGGCAAGGACATCGACTACAAGGGCGCCGCCGGCGACCACGAATTCGATGCCGCCGGCGACGTGCCGGGCAACTACGCCTTCTTCAAGGTCAGCGGCAGCACCTACGAGGCGATCGCCGACATGAAGTAAGCCAGCATCCGTCGAAGGATGTGCGAAGGCCGGCCGGGGTAACCCGGGCCGGCCTTCTTGTTGGGCTGCCGGTGTCGATCGATAGCTGGTCCGGCTCAGTGATTGAGGATCTGGCCTAGGAAGGTCTTGGTGCGCTCGTTCTGCGGGTTGGAGAAGAAGGTCTCGGGCGGCGCCTGTTCGATGATCTCGCCGCGGTCCATGAAGATGACGCGGTCGGCCACGGTGCGCGCGAAGCCCATCTCATGCGTCACGCACAGCATGGTCATGCCGCTGTCGGCGAGCTGGATCATGGTGTCGAGCACCTCCTTCACCATCTCCGGGTCGAGCGCGGAGGTGGGTTCGTCGAACAGCATGATCTTGGGCTTCATGCACAGCGCGCGCGCGATCGCGACCCGCTGCTGCTGGCCGCCGGAGAGCTGGCCGGGGTACTTGCCGGCCTGCTCGGGGATGCGAACGCGCTCGAGGTAGTGCATCGCCACCTCTTCGGCTTCGCGCTTGGGCATGTTGCGCACCCACATCGGCGCCAGCGTGCAGTTCTGCAGCACGGTGAGGTGCGGGAACAGGTTGAAGTGCTGGAACACCATGCCCACCTCACGGCGGATGGCCTCGATGTGCTTGAGGTCCGAGGTCAGCTCGACGCCGTCGACGACGATGCGGCCCTTCTGGTGTTCCTCCAGGCGGTTGATGCAGCGGATGGTGGTCGACTTGCCCGAGCCGGACGGCCCGCACAGCACGATGCGCTCGCCCTGCCTGACGGCGAGGTCGATGTCCTTGAGGACGTGGAATTCGCCGTACCACTTGTTCACGCCCTCCATGCGGATCATGATGTCCTCGCCGGGGGTGCGCGTGTTCGTCTTTTCGGTCATGACGGGGCGGTCCTATCGTTTGTGTCCGGTATGCAGGCGTCGTTCAAGATGCATCGAATAGCGCGACATGCCGAAGCAGAAGATCCAGTACACCGCAGCGGCGAAGACGTAGCCCTCGGTCGAGAAGCCCAGCCAGGCGGGGTCGACCGTGGCCTGATGGATGCTGTTGAAGAGGTCGAACAGGCCGATGATGATGACCAGGCTGGTGTCCTTGAAGAGCGCGATGAAGGTGTTGACGATGCCCGGAATCACCAGCTTCAGCGCCTGCGGCAGGATCACCAGCCCCATCAGCCGCCAGTAGCCGAGGCCGAGCGCCCGGCCGGCCTCGTACTGGCCCTTCGGGATGGCCTGCAGGCCGCCGCGCACCACTTCGGCGATGTAGGCGGCCTCGAACAGCGTCACCGCGATGAGTGCGCGCAGCAGCTTGTCGATGCTGACCTGCTCGGGCAGGAACAAGGGCAGCATCACCGAGGACATGAACAGCACGGTGATGAGCGGCACGCCGCGCCAGAACTCGATGAAGGTGACACAGATCACCCGGATTGCCGGCATCTCCGAGCGCCGGCCGAGCGCGAGCAGGATTCCGATCGGCATCGCCCCGGCGATGCCGACCACCGCGATCACCAGGGTCAGCATCAGCCCGCCCCATTGGCTGGTCTCGACGACGTCGAGCCCGGGGCCGCCATAGAGCAGCCAGAACGCCAGCCAGGGGTAGACGAGCAGGTAGCCCACTCCGTACACCCACTTCTTCGGCATCGCGCGGAAGAACAGTGGGGCGGCACCGATGATGGCAAGGATCACCGTGAGGTCGACCCGCCAGCGCAGCTCCGCCGGGTAGAAGCCGTACATGAACTGGCTGAAGCGGCTCTGGATGAAGACCCAGCATGCGCCGCCGGCGCTGCAGTCGCTGCGGCTGGAGCCGCTCCAGGTCGCGTCGAACAAGGCCCAGTTCAGCACCGGTGGCAGCGTCAGCCAGAGCAACCAGATCGAGGCGAGCGTGAGCAGGGTGTTGAAGGGGCTGGAGAACAGGTTGGCACGCAGCCAGCCGATGGCGCCGACCGACATCGCTGGCGGTGGCAGGCTGGGCTTGAAGTGGTGTGTGGTGCTCATCGGCGTGTCGCTCCCTCAGCGTTCGACCAGCGCGATGCGCTTGTTGTAGATGTTCATCAGGATCGAGATCGCAAGGCTGATTGCGAGATAGACGGACATCGTGATGGCGATGGTCTCGATCGCCTGTCCGGTCTGGTTGAGCGCGGTGCCGGCGAACACCGAGACGAGGTCGGGGTAGCCGATCGCAGCGGCCAGAGACGAGTTCTTGACCAGGTTGAGGTACTGGCTGGTGAGCGGCGGGATGATCACCCGCATCGCCTGCGGCAGGATGACGAGGCGCAGCGTCGGCCCTGGACGCAGTCCCAGCGAGCGCGCAGCCTCGGTCTGGCCGTGACTGACGGCCTGGATGCCGGAGCGCACGATTTCGGCGATGAAGGCGGCGGTGTAGATCGAAAGTGCCACAGTGAGCGCCACGAGCTCGGGGATCACCACCCAGCCGCCACGGAAGTTGAAACCGGTCAGCACCGGTACGCTCCAATGCAGCGGTGTTCCGGCAAGGCCGATGGCGGCCGCGGGCACGACGACCAGCAGCGCGATGCAGGCCGCGAGCAGCGGGAAGGCCTGGCCCGTTGCTTCCCGCCTGGCCTTGGCCCAGCGTGCCAGCACGACGCAGGCGAGGATGGCAAGCGCCAGCGCGGTGACGAAGGCCCAGAACCCATCGGCTGCGCTCGGCGAAGGCAGATAGAGCCCACGGATGTTGAGGAAGATCGCGTCGCCGACCGCATGGCTGTCGCGTGGCGGTGGCATGGCTCGCAACACCGCGAAATACCAGAAGAAGATCTGCAGCAATGGCGGGATGTTGCGGAAGATCTCGATGTAGATGGCAGCCAGCCGGCTGATCAGCCAGTTGGGTGACAGACGCGCGATGCCGACGATGAAACCGATCATCGTGGCCAGTACGATGCCGAGCACGGCGACGAGCAGGGTGTTGAGCAGGCCGACGAGGAAGACGCGGCCGTAGGTGTCGCTCTCGGTGTAGGGGATGAGGGCCTGCAGGATGCCGAAGCCGGCCGAGCGATCGAGGAAGTCGAAGCCCGAGGTGATGCCGCGCTGGGCCAGGTTGGTCTGGGTATTGTCGAACAGGTACCAGCCGATCGCGATCACCGTTGCAATCGCGAGGACCTGGAACACCAGGCCCCGGACCTTGGGGTCGTTGAGCATGGAGGCCCGCGGCGGCGGGCTGCTTGCCGGAGTATGCATGCGACGCTCGGTTGGTGAAGGTTGGGCTGCAGTCGAGGCCCGGGCGCCGCTGCCGCGGCGTCCGGGTCATGAGGCATCAGCTGAGGCGTTCAGCGTACCGGCGGTGCGTACTGGAGGCCGCCGGCGTTCCACAGCGCGTTCTGGCCGCGTGCGATCTTGAGCTCGCTGCCCATGCCGACGTTGCGCTCGAACATCTCGCCGTAGTTGCCGACCTGCTTGACCATGTTGACCACCCAGTCCTTCGAGACCTTCAGGTCCTTGCCGTAGTCACCGTCGGCGCCGAGCAGGCGACGGACGTCGGGGTTGGTCGAGCTGGCGGCTTCCTTTTCGACGTTGGCAGAGGAGATGCCTGCCTCTTCGGCGTTGAGCAGGGCGAACAGCGTCCAGCGCACGATGTTGAACCACTCGTCGTCACCCTGGCGGACCAGCGGCCCGAGCGGCTCCTTGGAGATCACCTCGGGCAGCACCACGTAGTCTTCCGGGTTGGCGAGCTTGATGCGCTGGGCGTAGAGCTGGGACTGGTCGGAGGTCAGCACGTCGCAGCGGCCGGCCTCGAGCGCGACGATGGTCTCGTCGGACTTGTCGTAGGTGATCGGGGTGTATTTCATGCCGCTGCTGCGGAAGTAGTCGGCGAGGTTGAGCTCGGTCGTGGTGCCGGCCTGGATGCACACCGCAGCGCCGTCGAGTTCCTTGGCACTCTTGACGCCGAGTTTCTTGTTCACCAGAAAACCCTGGCCGTCGTAGTAGGTGACACCGGCGAAATGCAGGCCCATCCCGGAATCCCGCGAGCTGGTCCAGGTGGTGTTGCGCGACAGTACGTCGACCTCGCCGGACTGCAGGGCCGTGAAGCGTTCCTTGGCAGTCAGCGGGGTGAAGCGCACCTTGCTGGCATCGCCGAACACGGCTGCGGCGACGGCACGGCAGACGTCCACGTCGATGCCCTTGTAGTTGCCCTGCGCGTCGGTGAAGGAAAAACCGGGAAGACCGTCGCTGACACCGCACTGGACGTAGCCTTTCTTCATGACTGCGTCGAGCGTGGTGCCGGCGCTGGCATGAGAAGACAGGCCGAGCGTCGTTGCGGCGAGGATGGAAAGAGCTGCAGTTCTTACAGGCTTCATCAAACACCTCCTGAAGGGATGGGGTACCGACTGAGCAAGGACACTCCCGGCCGCCTTGGGCGTGTTGATTCCGGGGGGTGTTTCAAAGTATTTCGCGTGCAGTCGGGCTTCCGCAAGATGGCTAGGGAAACTACGGATACAGGCCAGGACTGGGCCGCGTGACGTCCTTTGCAGGAATTGTGCCGAATCTTGTGCAATGCAATAAGTCTTTGATATGGCGTTGATATTACGATTGGGAATGTCGTGCCTGGAGCTCTTGAGCCCCTTCGTGGCGCATGGACAGGGTTCGCCGCACCATTGCTGGGCACGTCTCACGGCGGCCCGCAGGTCAGCGCTACGCTTCGGGTCGCACGTGCACGCAGTGCGGTGCAAAATGCCGATCGAGAGTGCGTTGTGAAGATCCGCAGGCAAGTGCGCTTCCCGCCTGCATGCATCGTCCGAGGGGGCGGATCTGGGTGGCGAGTGCGCGGTAACATGGCGGTTCCGCTGCCTTGCCAACCGGAGCCACCATGAAACGCCTGCTCGCCTGGATCTGCGGCCTGTTGTCCGCCATCGGCATCACCGCCTGCGACTACATCAACGTCAAGGAGCTCAAGCCCGGCGTGTCGACCGCGGTGGAGGTGCGCGAGCGCTTCGGTCCACCGCACATGGAGTGGCGCAACGAGGACGGCTCGCTGACCTGGGAATACAGCCGTCAGCCCGAGGGAATCGAGTGTTTCATGATCACCATCGGCCCGGACCAGATCCTGCGCAGCATCGATCAGGTGCTGAACGAAGGCACCTTTGCCAGGGTCGAACGCGGCATGAACGCGGATCAGGTTCGCCGCCTGCTCGGCAAGGCGGCCTCCAGTCAGTTCTTCGCGCTCAAGCAGGAGACGGTGTGGGAATGGAAGATTGACCATGGCGAGGCCAGCGGCGGCGATGCGGTCTTCTTCACCGTCTCCTTCAACACCGACGGACGGGTGACGGGAACGGGGCGATACACGCGCTACCGCGGCCGCTGACGAAGCAGGGAGGCAAGGATGGCAAACAGCAATGGCGGGGCAACCGGCATCGGTGGCAGTCCCCTCTCGGCGTGGCCCTGGCCGGTGGCGCGCGCCCTGGCCTGGGCGATACTGGCCGTGCTTGTGATGCAGCTGGCCGGTTGCGCCGCATTCGCGCCACCGCGCCCATACACGACCGAGGCCGAAGCGCTGGCCGAGCGTGGGGAGCCGACGCGGCGCTGGTCCAACGAGGACGGCACAACCACACTGGAGTATGCGACTCAGCCCAATGGCTGGTCCTGCCTGATGGTCGAGGTGGACGCGGGCGGTGTCGTGCTGCGCCAGTGGGATGCGCTCGCGCCCGAGAACCTGGCACGCGTCGAGCGCGGCATGGACAAGGAGCAGGTCTCGCGCCTGCTCGGCACGCATCGCTCCGAGCAGCGTTTCCGCAACTCCGGCGAAGAGGTGTGGGACTGGAACGTCCGCAATGACGGTCCGGGCATTGCGACCCTGTTCAACGTGCACTTCATCGACGACAAGGTCGTGCGCACCAGCCAGACCTATGTGTACCCGCGCGACGGTGTGCTCTTCGGCGGCTGGGCAGGCTACTACGGCCACCCCTGGGGGTGGGGCATGGGCTGGGGGTATCCGCGCCCGTTCTACCGCCATCCATTTGCGCATCCCTGGTACTGGTAGGGGCGGCGGCGTGTGAGCGTGCTGGTTCCTGCCGATTCCCGCGCGACAGGGTCCCGGGAATTCTCCGAAGAGCTCGCGGCGGGTGCCGCTCCCACGGTGAGCACCCCACCGCTTTCGCGCCAGCATGTCGGCAGCGGCGACCACCCGGTCGCGCTTGCCTCCTTGGCAGTGCCGCGGCACTGCGGCTAGAATCGCAGCCTTGCCGAGGAGCGCTGCGACCCACCGAACCTGTGCGGGCCAGGCTCGGCAACCGATCAACGGCGCTCACAAACCTTCAGCCGGTTTGTGGCGCCGTTCGCTTTTGTGCGTGGCGTTGCCCGGCGACCGTCGAACGACCGAGGACCGACCCATGCAAGCCGATCGCAGTACCGAACTCCGCCAGCTTCTCGCCGACCGCATCCTGATCCTGGATGGCGCGATGGGCACCATGATCCAGCAGGAAAAGCTGGGCGAGGCGGACTACCGCGGCGATCGCTTCCTCGACCACCCGAAGGACCTCAAGGGCAACAACGACCTGCTGGTGCTCACGCGCCCGGACGTGATCGCAGGCATCCACCGCGCCTATCTCGAGGCCGGCGCGGACATCATCGAGACCAACACCTTCAACGCCACCCGCGTGTCGCAGGCCGAATACGGGCTGGAGGCGCTGGCCTACGAACTCAACGTCGAGGGTGCGCGCCTGGTGCGCGAGCTGTGCGACGAATACACCGCGAACAACCCCGCCAAGCCGCGCTACTGTGCCGGCGTGCTCGGGCCGACCTCGCGCACGCTGTCGATCTCGCCGGACGTGAACGATCCCGGCTTCCGCAACATCAGCTTCGATGCGCTTGTCGACGACTACTACGACTCGGCCAAGGCCCTGCTCGAAGGCGGCGCCGACATCCTGCTGATCGAGACGGTGTTCGACACGCTCAACGCCAAGGCCGCGGTGTTCGCGATCGAGAAGCTCTTCGACGATCTCGGCAAGCGCTGGCCGGTGATGATCTCCGGGACCATCACCGATGCCTCCGGCCGCACGCTGTCGGGCCAGACCGCGGAGGCGTTCTGGAATTCGCTCAGCCACGCGCAGCCGATCAGCTTCGGCCTCAACTGCGCGCTCGGCGCCGACCAGCTGCGCCAGTACGTCGAGGAACTGTCCAACGCCTGCGACACCCACGTGTCCGCCCACCCCAACGCCGGCCTGCCCAACCCGCTGTCGCCCACCGGCTACGACGAGACGCCCGAGCACCTCGCCAGCCAGATTCGCGAGTGGGCGCAGAGTGGCCTGGTGAACATCGTCGGCGGCTGCTGCGGCACCACGCCGGCGCACATCGCGGCGATTGCCGAAGCCGTTTCAGGCCTCGCGCCGCGCGTCGTGCCCACCATCGAGAAGAAGCTGCGCCTGTCGGGCCTCGAGCCCTTCAACGTCGGCGGCGACGCCCTGTTCGTCAACGTCGGCGAGCGCACCAACGTTACCGGCTCCAAGGCCTTCGCGCGCATGATCCTCGAAGGCCGCTTCGACGACGCGCTCGCGGTGGCGCGCCAGCAGGTCGAGAACGGCGCCCAGGTCATCGACATCAACATGGACGAGGCGATGCTCGATTCGGTCGCCGCCATGGAGCGCTTCTGCAAGCTCATCGCTACCGAGCCCGACATCTCGCGCGTGCCGATCATGCTCGATTCGTCGAAGTGGTCGGTCATCGAGACCGGCCTCAAGTGCATACAGGGCAAGGGCGTGGTCAACTCGATCTCGATGAAGGAGGGCGAGGCCGAGTTCCTGCGCCAGGCGCGGCTCGCGCGCCGCTATGGCGCCGCGGTGATCGTGATGGCCTTCGACGAGCAGGGCCAGGCCGACACCTTCCGCCGCAAGACGGAGATCTGCGAGCGTGCCTACAAGCTGCTGGTCAAGCCCGTTGCCGAAGGCGGCGCCGGCTTCCCGGCCGAAGACATCATCTTCGACCCCAACATCTTCGCCATCGCCACCGGCATCGAGGAGCACGACAACTACGCGGTCGACTTCATCAACGCCGTGGCGTGGATCAAGGACAACCTGCCTTACGCGAAGACCTCGGGCGGGGTGTCGAACGTGTCCTTCAGCTTCCGCGGCAACGACCCGGTGCGCGAGGCGATCCACACCGTGTTCCTCTACCACGCGATCAAGGCCGGGCTGTCGATGGGTATCGTCAACGCCGGCCAGCTCGGCGTGTATGACGAGCTCGACCCGGTGCTGCGCGACAAGGTCGAGGACGTGGTGATGAACCGCCGTGCGGGGGCGGGCGAGGCCCTGGTCGAGCTGGCGCAGACGGTGAAGGGCCAGGCCAAGGAGTCCACCCAGGACCTCGCCTGGCGCGCGTGGTCGGTGGAAGAGCGCTTGAGCCACGCACTGGTCAAGGGTATCACCGAGTTCGTCGTCGCCGACACCGAGGAGGTGCGCGCCAAGCTCGAGGCCCAAGGCAAGCCGCCGCTGGCGGTCATCGAAGGTCCGCTGATGGCGGGCATGAGCGTGGTCGGCGACCTCTTCGGCGCAGGCAAGATGTTCCTGCCCCAGGTGGTGAAGTCGGCGCGGGTGATGAAGCAGGCCGTCGCCCACCTCATTCCCTACATCGAGGCCGAGAAGCTGCGCACCGGCGCCAGCAGCAAGGGCCGCATCATCATGGCCACGGTGAAGGGCGACGTGCACGACATCGGCAAGAACATCGTCGGCGTGGTGCTCGGCTGCAACGGCTACGAGGTGATCGACCTCGGCGTGATGGTGCCGGCAGCGAAGATCCTCGAGGCGGCCAAGGAACACGGCGCGCAGGCCATCGGCCTGTCAGGCCTCATCACCCCCTCGCTGGAGGAGATGGCCCACGTTGCCGCCGAGATGAAGCGCCAGGGTTTCGAGGTGCCGCTGCTGATCGGCGGTGCCACCACCAGCCGCAACCACACCGCGATCAAGATCGCGCCGCACTACGACCAGCCGGTGGTGTACGTGCCCGACGCCTCGCGCGCAGTGGGCGTGGTCACCGCACTGCTGTCCGCGGGCCAGAGCGAGGCCTTCAAGGCCGAGGTCGCTGCCGACTACGAGAAGATCCGCGTCCTGCACGCCGGCAAGAAGGGCATGCAGCTGGTCGGCCTCGAGGCAGCGCGTGCCAACGCTTTCCGTACCGATTGGACGGCCGAGCGCGTGGCCGCGTGCAGCACTGCCCACCAGGCCGGATTCACGCCCTACCAGCCGCCGCGCCCCAACATGCTCGGCGTGCAGGCGATCGACGTCGAGCTCGGCGAGCTGGCGAGCTATATCGACTGGGGTCCTTTCTTCCAGACCTGGGACCTCGCCGGCCGCTTCCCCGCCATTCTCGATGACGAGGTGGTGGGCGAGACCGCGCGCAACGTGTTCGCGGATGGCAAGGCCATGCTGGACAAGATCGTCGCCGAGAACTGGCTGCAGGCCAAGGCGGTGTTCGGTCTGTTCCCGGCCAACGCGGTCGGCGACGACATCGAGATCTACACCGGCGAGGACCGCAAGCACCTTGCCATGGTGTGGCACGGCCTGCGTCAGCAGCACGAGCGCCCGGCGGGCAAGCCGCACTGGTGCCTGACGGACTTCGTCGCGCCCAAGGAGTCGGGCGTGCCGGACTGGATCGGCGCCTTCGCGGTGACTGCTGGCCTGGGCATCGAGGCCAAGCTCGCCGAGTTCGAGGCGGCGCACGACGACTACCACGCCATCATGCTCAAGAGCCTGGCCGACCGCCTGGCCGAGGCTTGCGCCGAATGGCTGCATGAGCGCGTGCGCCGGGAATGCTGGGGCTACGCGGCCGATGAGACGCTCGACAACGAGGCGCTGATCGCCGAACAGTACCGCGGCATCCGCCCGGCGCCCGGCTATCCGGCCTGCCCCGACCATACCGTGAAGGGCCCGCTGTTCGAACTGCTCGGCGCGCGCGCGCGTATCGGCATGGATCTCACCGAAAGCTATGCGATGACGCCGGCAGCGGCGGTGAGCGGCTTCTACTTCGCCCACCCCGAGAGCCACTACTTCGCCATCCCGAAGATCGGCCGCGACCAGCTCGAAGACTGGGCGCGCCGCACCGGCATGGATGTGGAGGCGGCGGCGCGCTGGCTGGCGCCCTTGCTTTGATGCGCTGATGGAGAGGCCCGACGCCGTGTCAGGCGGCAGGCGGGTGGGGCTCCAGGCGGGTGCCGAAGACTGTGCTGGGTTCGGGGCGGCCGATCAGGTAGCCCTGGAAGCGATCGCAGCCTGCGGCCGCCAGCATGTCGAACTGCGCCTGCAGTTCGACCCCCTCGGCGATCACGCGCAACTCCATGGTATGGGCGAGGGCGATGATGGTGCGCGCGATCGCCGCGTCGTTGGGGTCCGTCAACACATCGCGGACGAAGGAGCGGTCGATCTTGAGTGCGGTCAGTGGCAGCCGTTTCAGGTAGCTCAGCGACGAGTAGCCGGTGCCGAAGTCGTCGAGGGCAAAGCCGATGCCGAGCGCCCGCAACTGCTGCATGCGCTCGACCACCGTTTCGGTGTCCTCGAGCAGCATGCTCTCGGTGAGCTCGAACTTGATCCAGGCGCCTGGAATGTTGCGGGCGCCGAGTATGTCCGTCACCGTCGCGACGAAATCGGCATGGTGAAACTGGCGCGCGCTGACGTTGATGGCGATCTGGAGCGCGTGCTGCGGATAGGTCGCCGACCACGCCAGCAGTTGATCGCAGGCGGACTCGATCGCCCATGTTCCGAGGGCAATGATCAATCCGCTTTCCTCGGCCACGGGGATGAACTCTGCCGGTGGTACCTGCCCACGCTCGGGGTGACTCCAGCGCATCAGCGCCTCTGCGCCGACCAGCCTGCCGCCGACATCGACCACGGCCTGGTAGTGGAGATGGATCTGGCCCGCTTCCAGGGCGTGGCGCAGATCGGCTTCGAGGCCGGCGCGCGCGCTCAGCTTCACCGCAAGCTCGGGGCCGAAGAAGCTCAGGCAGTTGCGGCCCAGCGCCTTGCTCTGGTACATCGCCATGTCCGCATGCTTGAGCGCGGTTTCGGCAGTCCCTGCTTCCTGGCCGAACAGCACGGCGCCGATGCTGGCGGAGATATCGGCGTTGAACTTGTGTACCTGGTACGAGTGCTCGATCACCTGCAGGATCTTGCGCCCGATCTCGCCCACCTGCTGCCGGGCTTCGTCGTGGTCTTCGCTCAAGTCCTCGAGGATCACGACGAACTCATCGCCGCCCAGGCGGGCGACGGTGTCGCCGCTGCGAACCGCCTGCGAGAGCCGCCGGGCGACCTCGCGCAACAGTTCGTCGCCATGGTCGTGGCCGAGGGTGTCGTTGAGCACCTTGAAGTTGTCGAGATCGAGCAGCAGCAGCGCGCAGTGGCTGGTGCGGCGCCTGCCGGCCTCGAGGACATGGGCGAGACGGTCCATCAGCAGCCGCCGGTTGGGTAGCTGGGTGAGGGGGTCGAAGTAGGCGAGGGCGTGGATGCGATGCTCGGCCGTCTGCAACTCCTCCACCTGCAGTTGCAGCTGACCGGCCTGGGTGGCCAGCGCCGTCTGGTTGCGGCCGAGCAGGGTTCGCATCTCGTCGAGCGTGGTGCTCAGTTGGGCGAGCTCGGCGATGCGCGTACGCAGTGGAGGCGGCCGGGAAAAATCGAGCGCTCCGATGCGCTTGCCCTGCACTGCGAGCATCTCGAGCGGTGCAGCGATAGTGCGTGCCTGCCGCTGCGCGATGACGGCGGCGACGCCGATCAGAATGCCGAGTGTCGCGGCGATGGTGAGCCCGATGAGCGACCATGCCGGCTCGAACTCGCGGGCGGGGGCGAGAGTGAGTACCCACAGGCGCTGCTCGCCCACCTCGTACGGCGTCATTGCCGCGATCCAGTCCTCCCCTTCCGAGTTGAAGCGGCTCGCCGAGAAGCGTGTACGGCCAGCCTGGCGCCACAGCGACAGCGCGTCGTTGATGCTGGGCTGGCCTAGCGCACTGGCGGGGAGCATCAGTGTGCCCAGCCAGTCGCTCTCGGCGATATGGTCGGGGCGGCGTGGCAGCGCCAGCACCAGTTCTCCCTCGGTGAGCACGAGCGTGCTGCCGCTTGCACCGATGCGTGCCTCTCGCGTGCGTGTCGACAGCTCGGCGAGCAGGATGTCGAGACCGATCGCCCCCTGGCTGCCATCGCTCAAGCTGACGGCCTGGGAAACCGTGATACCCGGCTGGCCGGTGGTGTAGAAGGTGTATGGGGGCGTCCAGTAGCGCACGGTGCCTGGGCGGACGGCGCCCTCGTACCAAGGCCGCGAGCGGGCGTCGTAGTCGAGCGTCTGCCAGTGCTCGCTACGATTGCCGGCAACGTCCTCCTCGACGATGAGGTGTTCGCTGCCCGTGCCTGGAAGGTCGGTGCTGCGACTGCGCCACCGACCGTCAGGCAGGCGCAGCAGCATCCAGCCGCGGCCCTCCTCGTTGCCGATCACGATCGAGCTGATGTTGCGGACATGGCTCAGCAGAGGCTTGAAGTAGCGCTCGGCGGCCTGCGTGTCATCGAAGGGTGCTTTCTGTCCTGCAAGCCACTCGGCTGCCGAGGGCAGGATCTGGCTGGGCAATTCGACCGTCTCGCGCAGCGTGTTTTCGACCAGGTCGGCGACGCGGGTGAACTCGCTGGCAGTCAGGCGCTCGTGCAGTGGCAGCACGATGAACCCGACCACGGCAGCCATGACCGCCAGCAGGCCGCCCGTGACGAGCAGCAGCAGGCGTTTGAAGATGACGTCGCGGAGCGTGGCGGGGCGGGACATGCGGATTGCCGGATGAATATGCGGATTCAGTGTTTCTTGTCCCCATTATGGGCGCTGTCGCGCGGAACGTCATGCTGCTTGCGTGCCCGGCAGTGCATCCGGGGCAAACGAACCGATCGACCCGTGGCGCGTGGCTGGCGCCGCTCCTGCGAAGATCCGTCGCGGTGGGTGAGCGAGGGAGCGGACGGGCTCGCGTGTATCATGCGGGTTTGACTTTCCTGGAATGGCTGTCATGCCCACGCTCGAGATCACCGCCGACAACTTCAACGATACGGTCGAACAGAACGCAATCGTGTTCCTCGACTTCTGGGCAGCTTGGTGCGGCCCCTGCCGCAACTTTGCACCCGTGTATGAGGCTGCGGCCGAGGCCAATCAGGATATCGTCTTTGGCAAGATCGACACCGAGGCGCAGCAGGATCTTGCCGCCGCATTCCAGATCCGCTCCATCCCCACCATCGCCGTGATCCGCGAGGGTGTCATGGTGTTCCGCGAGTCCGGTGCCTTGCCGGCGAGCGCGCTCGAACAGGTCATTCAGGGCGTGCGCGGCCTCGATATGGAGCAAGTGCGCGCGGAGATTGCAGCCCAGCAGGCAGGCCAGGCTCAGGGCTGACCTGCGCAGCCTGCCGCATCGTCGTTGGGCGATGCGTTGTCGAGAATGGCTTTCATGGCCCGGTGCGACAGCCTGCGTTCGGTGGTGATCGCGTACACCCGCGTGCGTACCTCCGCCATCTCACCGAGGTGCATCACACCATACTGTGCGCGCACGTAGGGTTCGATCATGGTTGGTGCTGCGAACAGCCCGGCACCACCCTGGCCGAAGGCTTTCAGCAGCGCGCTGTCGTCGAACTCGGCGATCACGTCGGGCTGCAACTGGCGCTCCTCGAACCAGCGCAGCATGGCCGCGCGGTGGGCGACGTCCTGACCCGGTAGCAGGAAGGGGGCGCCGTCCAGCATCGCGGGGAAGGTCCCCTGCAGGGTGGGCACCAACTCTGGCGCCGCGAATACCGTGAGCCCGCTTTCGGCGAGCAGGGTGCTGTGGCCGCGCACGCCGACCTCGGCGGGCATGGCGCGGTCGGCGATGATCAGGTCGAGCCGGCGCAGCGCGAGCTCGCCCAGCAGCTCGGTCAGTGGCGCCTCGCGGCACACCAGCCGCCCCGGCCGGTCGACGCGCAGCGCCGGCTCGATCAGGCGGTGGGCCACCGACTTGGGCATGCTGTCCGGGATGCCGATCCGGAACGGCAAGTCGCGGCGCAGCCCGTCGTCGCGCACGATCTCCACCACCTGCTCGCCCAGCGCGAAGATTTCCTCGGCGTGGCCGAGGATGCGCTCGCCCGCTTCGGTGAGTTCGAGCCGGCGACCGGCACGCCGGAACAGGGTCACGCCGAGCGTAGCCTCGAAGGTCGCGAGTTGGGCGCTGATTGAATGCGGTGCCAGGTTCAGCATCCGCGCCGCACCTGCGATCGAGCCCACACGGGCCACCATCCAGAAGTAGCGCAGGTGCTTGAAGTTGAGATCGATATTTGCGTTCGCCATGAGGTTCCATCTAAAAAATCGATTTATGGCCTAATGATAATCGACTTTTTATGAGAACTGTTCTCCGTTAAGGTCTGACTCACCTGCAGCACGCAGTGCATTCCGACCGGGAATGTCAGGCGGTTGCAGTGCTTCCGACACCACAGGAGACATCGCCATGCGCCACTACGAAGCCGACAGCACGCCCGCCGCCGCCCGCATCCTCGCCCTGACCGTACTGGCCGACGGCGGCCTGGATCGTGATGAGATTGATGCCGCAATGCGGACGGACCTCGCCCGCCGCCTGGGGATCGGTCAGCTCGAATTCGAACGCATCCTGCGCGAGTATTGCGACGACCTCATGCTGGGTGCGCACTACATGGATGGCATGCGGCTCAGGCTGGCCGACGAGGTTCTCGATCTGGTTCTGGAAGACATCTCCGAACCGGCCCTGCAGCAAGCCTTGCTGCGCGCGATGCAGGACATCGTCAGCGCCGATGGCGTCGAGACGCTCGCCGAGGTCGAGGTTCTCGGGCGCGCACTGGAGAAGTGGGGAATGAAGGCATCCCCTGGAAAACTCAACTGAGCACCGCACGTCCGGCCTGCAGGTCCAACAGGGGGCAGGCCGGGCGCGGGCGGCAGGCATGGAGAGATCATCATGTCGGACAACAGGAACATGCGCGCCTCCGAGCACGACAACCACCTCGGCGAGCGCGTCGACGACCCCCTGATCGACCGCCTGCATTGGGTCATCCGCCAGGCGATCCGCGTGCTCGCGGTGCTGATGGTCGCAGTGATCCTGTGGACGGTAGCCGACGTCGTGCTCGTGCTCTACGAGAAGCTGTCCTCGCCGCCATTCCTGCTGCTCGATCTAAACGACATCTTCGTCGTCTTTGCGGCCTTTCTCGCCGTCCTGATCGCGATCGAGATCTTCGTCAACATCACGCTCTACCTGCGCGACGATGTCATCCACGTCAAGCTGGTGATCGCGACCGCGCTGATGGCGATCGCGCGCAAGGTGATCGTGCTCGACCTCAGTACGCTCGAGCCGATGTACCTGTTCGCCATCGGCGTCATCGTGCTGGCGCTGGGCGTGACCTACTGGATGGTGTCGCTGCGGCCCGACAAGTAAGCGGCCGGGCGCGTACGCTCACTCGAACAGGGCCCCTACGCTCTGGCCGCTGTGGATGCGCTCGATGGCGGCAGCAAAGAGCGGTGCAACATTGAGCACGGTGAGCTTGTCGAGGCGTTTTTCCGCCGGCAGGTTGACGGTGTTGGTGACGACGATGCTGTCGAGCGCGGCGTTGCGCAAGCGTTCGATGGCTGGGCCACACAGCACGCCGTGGGTGGCTGCCGCATGCACGCTCTTCGCGCCTGCCGCCTTGAGCGTGTCGACCGAGGACACCAGTGTGCCGCCGGTGGCGATCTCGTCCTCGAAGATCACCACGTCGCGGCCGGCGACCTCGCCCACCACATAGCCCTGCTTGACCGTGGTGTCCGATACCCGACGCTTGTCGATGATCGCCATCGGGATGCCCAGCTTCTCCGAAAAACGCCCGGCCCGCTTGGCGCCGCCCGCGTCGGTGGCGACCGCGACCATGTTGGACAGGTCATAGCGGTTGCGGAAGTGCTCGACGATGAGCGTCACCGCGGTCAGGTGGTCAACCGGCACGCTGAAAAAGCCGTGCACCTGGTCGGCATGCAGGTCCATGGTGAGCACGCGATCGGCGCCGGCAGTGTGCAGCAGGTCGGCAATGAGACGGCCGGTGATCGAGATGCGTGGCGCGTCCTTCTTGTCCGAGCGTGCGTACGAGTAGTAGGGGATCACGGCGGTGATGCGCTGGGCCGAGGCGCTGCGCAGCGCGTCGAGTGTGATCAGCAACTCCATGATGTGTTCGCTCACCGGTTCGGTGAAGGACTGGAACACGAACACGTCGCGCTCGCGCACGTTGTCCTGGATCTGCACCCGCAGGTTGTCGTTGGAGAAGCGCGAGATGTCCAGTTGCCCGAGCCGCATGCCCAGGCGCTGGCTGATGTCGCAGGCGAGGTCGCGGCTGGCGCTGCAGGCAAAAATCTGGAGTCCGTGCTTGATCATCGTGGCGATTCTCCGGTCGCGTCGGTCCGGGCGTGGCCGCGCGTCTTGGTGTAGTGGGCGGGGTGGCGTTCGCGTTGGGGCGGTGTCCTCCGCAATGCTACGACAAGACGCCCCTGCAGGCTTGCATCGGCGCTTCTTTTGCCACATCGTGGCGAAAAGAACGAGGCGGGGGGAGACAGCATCCGAGCAATCGGCCGCACCCGCCAGGCTGTCGATCGGGCATGGGTGAATCGATGGAGCAGGGGGCTTCCGCGCTGGCGCGGCTGAGGGGGGATTTCTTCGGGGGGCTGACGGCTGGCGTGGTCGCGCTGCCGCTCGCGCTGGCGTTCGGTGTCGCCTCCGGCGCGGGTGCCGCGGCCGGCCTTTACGGCGCGATCGTGCTCGGTCTCGTCGCGGCCCTGCTCGGTGGCACGCGGATGCAGATCTCCGGGCCGACGGGGCCGATGACCGTGGTGTTCGCATCGGCACTCGTCGCTGTAGGTGGCGATCTTGGCATGGCGATGGCGGCCGTGCTGGTGGGTGGGATCGTGCAGATCGGCCTCGGCCTGGTGCGTGCCGGGGCGCTCGTGCGCTTCATTCCCTACCCGGTGGTGTCCGGTTTCATGAGCGGCATCGGCGTCATCATCATCGCGCTCCAGCTGGCGCCCTTGCTCGGCGCGCTGCCGTCGTCCTCGCCACTGGGGGCGATCCTCGGCCTGCCCGGCGTGCTCGGCGCTTTCAACGGGGAGGCGCTGCTGCTCGGCCTCATGACCCTCGTCATCGTGTTCCGGACACCGATGTCGATCAGCCGCATCGTGCCAGCGCCGCTGGTGGCGCTGCTGGCGATGACCGCGCTGTCCGCCCTCGCCGGCTTCGACGTCGCGGTGATCGGCGAGATCCCGGTCGGTCTGCCCGAGCTTGCGCTGCCCAGCTTCAGCCTGGAGACGTGGACGACCATCCTGGTGCTTGGCATCACGCTCGGCATGCTCGGTTCCATCGACAGCCTGCTGACCTCGCTGGTCGCCGATTCGGTGACACGCACCCGCCACCACTCCAACCGCGAGCTCATCGGCCAGGGCGTCGGCAACATGCTGTGCGCGTTCGCTGGCGGCCTGCCCGGCGCGGGCGCGACCATGCGTACCGTGGTGAACATCAAGTCGGGCGGGCGGGGACGGCTGTCGGGGGTCGTGCACGCGCTGTTCCTGCTCGCCCTGCTGCTCGGGGCCGGTCCGCTCGCGAGCGAGATCCCGCTCGCGGTACTGGCCGGGATTCTGATCAAGGTCGGGGTGGACATCCTCGACTACCGCTTGCTCAAGCTGCTGCGCAGTGCGCCGCGCGCCGACGTCGCGGTGATGGCGGCGGTATTCCTGCTGACTGTGCTGGTGGATCTGATTGTCGCCGTGGCCGCCGGTGTCATGCTGTCGATGGGGCTCATCATCCACCAGCTGGTCGCACAGGCGAGCCTGCGCATCTGGCCGGTGCCGCGCGAGGCCGGCGAGGGCGAGGGAGGTCGTGCCGCCGACATGGAAAGCGGCGTGCGCGTGATCGAGGTCGGCGGTCCGTTCTTCTTCGGCTCCACCAGCCAGCTGCTCGACCGTGTGGACCAGGTGATCGGTACCCGGGTCGCGGTGTTCGATTGCAGCCGGGTGCCCTTCATGGACCTGTCGGCGCAGTTCGCACTCGAGGAGATGGTCGATCGCCTGAAGGCGCAGTCGATCGCCGTGCTCGTCGTCGTGCCGCCGGCGATTCATGCCCAGCTGTTGCGCCTGCACGCGCCAAACCTGCCCGCGGCCCTGTTGCGTCACGACCTTGCCGCGGCGCTAGGCGAGGCACGTGCACTGGTCGCCCCCGCTGCCTAGCCCGGGTAGAGCATGAAGGGCGCGCGCGTCTCGAGCCAGGCCGCCTCGTCGGCGCAGGCAAGGGCGTCGAGGTCCTGTGGGCGTGCGGCGGGGTCGTCCACCCACTCGCGCAATACCGGCGAACCGTTGATGAGGTCGATGGCGAGGCGGTCGAACTCGTATTCGTAGCCGAAGTCGCGCCACAGCGCATAGTCGGGCTGAAGCCTGCGAATGGCCTTGAAGGCCAGCGCCTGTAGCCGCCACGGGCGGAAGGCATGGTGCGCGTAGTGTTCAGGCGCCTCGACATGGATCTGCACGCCGTTGCACAGGCGGCCCGCATGCTTGTGGAAGGTAGGCTCGAACCAGCAGTCTCGCAGTACACAGCCGCGCAGCCACTCGGGTGCGAGGGTACGCATCTCGGCGATCAGTGCGCGTGCGTCGAGATCGGGGGCGCCGAAGATCTCCAGCGGGCGTGTCGTGCCGCGACCTTCGGACAGGGTCGTGCCTTCGAGCATCACGGTGCCGGCATAGCAGCGCGCCATCGACAGGTTGGGCGCGTTCGGGCTGGGGTTGATCCAGCTGCGTTCGCCCAGCGGCCAGCCGTAGCCGGGCGCTGCCTCGGGCTGCCAGCCCTGCATCGGAATCACGCGGTAGTCGACGTCGAGGCCCAGGGTGGCCACGAACCAGTTGGCGAGTTCGCCCATGGTCAGGCCGTGACGCATCGGCAAGGCACCGGCGCCGACGAAGCTCTCCCATCCAGGCTGTAGCGTCGTGCCTTCGACCGGCCGTCCGGCCGGGTTGGGGCGGTCGAGCACCCACACCGACTTGCCATGCTTCGCCGCCTCTTCCAGCACGTAGCGCAGGGTGGTGATGAAGGTATAGATGCGGCAGCCGAGGTCCTGCAGGTCGACCAGCAGCACGTCGAAGCTGTCCATCATCGCCGCGTTCGGCCGGCGCACTTCGCCGTACAGGCTGAACACCGGGATGCCATGCAGCGGGTCGCGATAGTCGGCCGACTCCACCATGTTGTCCTGCTTGTCGCCGCGCAGGCCATGCTGCGGGCCGAAGGCGGCCGATAGCGTGATGTCGGGCAAGGCGCCGAGGGCGTCGAGCGAGTGCTTGAGGTCGCGGGTCACCGATGCCGGGTGAGCGAGCAGGGCGATGCGACGGCCGGCGAGCGGCCGGCGTAGCGCCGGCTCGGCGAGCAAGCGGTCGAGGCCGAACTGGATGAATTGGGGCATGCGGATCAGGGCTGGGCGCGCGTTGCGGTGGCCAGCGTGAGGACGAACGTGTCGCGGGCGTGGAAGTCGGGCTGAGCGGGGGCATGGCGTACCGCCCAATACTCGAGTTGACCGTCCTTGCGTTCAATGACGGCAGCCAGGCTGACCTGGAGGTCGGTGCCCGGCGGCACCGCCGGCAGCAGTCCGGCCGGGACGCGTGCCTCCAGCACCAGGCTGCCCGCGTCGTGGGCGCACTGGATTTCGGGTGCCTGCTCGGCGGCAAAGCCGTCGACGCGCTGGCGCCAGCCCTGGAACGCGTACACCGCCCACTGGCCGCTGGGCGAGAAGTTGTACTCGCGGTAGGTCGGCTCTCCGGGCACCCCGAGGAAGACTTCGAAGCAGGTGTGCTGCCATAGGCCGTCGGCCGCGACGGAAGGCTGCGGCGCGGGAACGACGAGGCGGTCGATGCGGCTGTCGTCGAGACGGAACTCGAACACTGCACCGCCTTCCGGTGCGGCATACATGGTGGCGAGCAGGCGGCCGACCGGGCCGCTGCCGGTAACGGCTGCATCTGGGCTGCTGGGGTGGGGGCGCAGGCCTACCGTGATGGTCGGAACCTTGGGGCGCTCTGAGGGGCTGTGGGACACGGTCTTCGGGCAGTGGGCGGCAAAGGCGCAATGTTAGCCGCTGGGCCTGCGCACGGATACAGCCCGCTCCGGGTGTGTCATCGATCACGCTCGGAAACACTTTTCGATGGCCTGGATGTTGCAACGCACAAATCCCTTGTGTAATATCGCACCTGTCTCCTCCACTCTCCTCGTGATGTGGATTCAGGCCCAGGCTCGAAAGTGCCTGGGCCTTTTTTTACGCCCGGGCAGAGGGTTTCCCCGCTTGAGAAGACGCCTGTTCTCGCGGCAGACTCCGTTTCATGCCCGCGTCGCCACTTGCCATCATCGTCCTTGCCCAGCTGTTCGGCACCTCGCTCTGGTTTTCCGCCAACAGCGCGGGCGGCGATCTCATGCTGGCCTGGGGCCTGAACAGCGCCGACATCGGCCGCCTGACCAACGCGGTCCAGTTCGGCTTCATCGTCGGCACGCTCGTGTTTGCGCTCACCGGCCTGGCCGACCGTTTTGCCGCCAGCCGCATCTTCGCGTGCAGCGCGCTCGTCGGCGCCGCGGCCAATGCGGGTTTTGCGTTGTTGGCGCAGGGTCTGGACGAGGGGCTCGCATGGCGTTTTGTCGTCGGCCTGGCGCTTGCCGGGGTCTATCCGCTGGGCATGAAGCTGGTGGTGAGCTGGGTGCCGGAACAGGCTGGCGCCGCGCTGGCCTGGCTGGTCGGCATGCTCACGCTGGGGACCGCGCTGCCGCATGGCGTGCGCGCGCTCGACGCCGGTTGGGGTTGGCAGCCCACCATCCTTGTATCATCGCTGCTGGCGGTGGCGGCAGCGCTCATGATCTGGCGACTTGGCGACGGGCCTCATCTCGTGCGCCGGCGCGGCATGCCGCACCTGCGCCTGGGTGAGGTCGTCCTCGCCTTTCGTGCGCCGCGCCTGCGCGCATCTGCGCTGGGCTATTTCGGCCATCAATGGGAACTCTACGCGTTCTGGACGCTGGTGCCACTGCTGGTGACGGCGGCATGGGACGGCAAGGGCGGCGGGTCGGCGTTCGCGTTCGTGGTGATCGGCATCGGCGCTGCGGGTTGCGTGCTCGGCGGCATGCTCAGCCGCCGTGTCGGCAGCGCACGCGTGGCGGCGCTGGCATTGGCCGTATCGGCCCTGTGCTGCGCGCTCTATCCGCTGGCGAGCACCGCGCCGGCCGTGCTGGTGGGCGTGCTGATGCTGGTTTGGGGGGCGAGCGTGGTGGCCGATTCACCGCACTTCTCCGCACTTTCTGCGCAGGCTTGCCCGCAGCAGATCGTGGGCAGCGTGCTTGCGCTCCAGAATGCGGTAGGCTATGCATTTACGATGGCGTCCATCGAGCTTGCAACGCGCTTGTGGCCCTTGCTTGGCGATCGCGTCGCGTGGTTGCTCCTGCCCGGGCCGCTGCTCGGCCTGTTGGCGCTCCGGCCGTTGTGGCGACGCGGAGCATTGCGATGAACGAACTCCCCATTTTGGGTATGTTTCGCGCTATGGTTCGAGCTCCGACAGGCCGAGCGGGCGCATACATGCTTGCTGAGAGATGCATTCCCATCACCTGAGCTCCTTGAGTTCCCGACTGTGGCTCGTCATCGCGCTGGCGGTGCTGCCGCTGTTCGTCATGTTCGTGTTCGACTACCTCGGTCAGCGTGATCTGACGGTCAGTCAGGCCGAGCGCGACATGGCGCGCATGCTCGAGGCGGTGCAGCAGGAAGAGGCAATGGCCCTGCGCGCGGTGCGCAGCACGCTCGGCATCATGGCGAACTCCGACAACCTCGCCAGCCTCGATGCCGAGGAGTGCAGCGGGATTGCCTCGCGGCTGCTGTCGACACTGTCCGATTTAAACAATCTGGGGGCTGCACTGCCCGATGGCACGCTGTTCTGCAGTGGCTTGCCGCTGCAGGGCGGGGTCCGGCTCGACGATCGCCAGTGGTTCAAGGACGCGTCCGCCGGCAGCGACATCAGCGCTGGAGAGTATGCCGTCGGTCGTATCTCGGGGCGGCCGTCGATGGTATTCGGCTATCCGCTGCGTGACGGGACGGAGTTGCGCGCGGTGTTGTTCGCCTCGCTCTCACTGGCCTGGTTCGACCGCCTGGTTGCGGCCTACCGACTTCCTGAGGGCTGGGAGGCCATCCTGCTCAGCAACGCCGGCGATGTGATTGCGCGTTATCCGGATGGCCACCCCTGGAAGGGCGTGCGCCTGCCGGAGGAGAAGCATGCCGCTTTCCTCGGCATCAAGACCGCAGCAGGTGGGGTCGGCGAGGTGGAAGGGCTCGAAGGCGCATTGCGCCTGTATGGCGTGCGGGGCGTGAGTTTCGCCGGTGACATGGTCGATGTCGTGATCGGGGCGCCTCTGGGGCGATCCCTGGCCGACGTTGATCGCGCCTTCTCGACACGGGTTGCGCTGCTTGCCCTGGTCGCCCTGATCTCGGCGCTGGCGGCGCGCTACGCCATCCGCGCCCTGATCGAGCGCTGGGCCGGCAGTACCCGCGAAGTGCTCGCGCGCATCGCCGAAGGCGCGCCGGCAAGCTCCATAGCGCAGGCATCGGACGTGTTCGAGCTGAGGGCGGTCGAGGAGGGCATCGAGCGCATGGCCGTCGAGCTCGCACGCCGCGAGGCCGAACTGCGCCGGCTGTCGATGGCGGTCGAGCAAAGTCCCGAGAGTGTGGTGATCACCGACCCCCACGGCCGGATCGAATACGTCAATGACGCCTTTTGTCGCGTGACCGGGTATGCGCGTGAAGAACTCATCGGCCAGAACCCTCGCATTCTCAACAAGGGGCGGACGTCCGAGGATACCTACCGCGAGCTGTGGGCGACGATCCTGCGTGGCGAGGTGTGGCGCGGCGAGTTCGACAACGTACGCAAGGACGGCTCCAGCTACACCGAGTTTGCCACGATCGCACCGATCAAGAATGCCGACGGCGTCATCACCCATTTCGTTGCGGTGAAGGAGGACATCACCCTGCGCCGGCAGTCCGAGGCCCTGGTGCACCGGCTCGCCTATTACGACGCGCTCACCGAACTGCCCAACCGGGCGCTGATGCGTGACCGCCTGCAGCACGCCGTGTTGTCGAGTGCGCATACCGGTGACTATGCGATGCTGCTGTTGCTCGACATCGACCGCTTCAAGCAGCTCAACGACACGCAGGGCCATGCTGCGGGAGACCGTCTGCTGCAGGCGGTGGCGCGGCGCCTGAGACAGGTCTTGCGTGAGGAAGACACTGCTGCCCGCCAGGGTGATGACGACTTTGCCGTCATCGTCGAGCATCTCGGCCGCGGCAAGGAGGAGGCGCTGATACGGGCGGAGGGCATTGCCAAGGAGATTCAGGCCGTCCTCGGGGCGCCCTATGACGACCTCGACGACAGCGGTCGTCCGCATTACATGTCCTTCAGCATCGGCATCACGCTGTTCCAGGGGCGCCAGTGGGCGATCGAGAACCTGCTCAAGCAGGTCGAGGTGGCGCTATACATGGCCAAGGAAGAGGGGCGCAACACGACGCGCTTCTTCAGCCCGCAGATGCAGGCACGGGTGCAGGCCCACGCCGAGATGGAAGCTGCGCTGCGCCAGGCCCTGGACGAGGGCGTCTTCCAGTTGTTCTACCAGCCTCAGTTCTGCCGCGACGGCAAACTCGTCGGCGCCGAGGCGCTGGCGCGTTGGCCGGTCGAGGGCGGGCGGATGGTGTCGCCGGCGGATTTCATCCCTGTTGCCGAGGACACTGGCCTGATCGTGCCGCTCGGCGGCTGGGTGCTCGACACCGCCTGCCGGCAGCTGGCGGCGTGGCAGGCGCAGCCGGGTACGCGCACGCTGAGTCTCGCCGTCAATGTAAGCGCGCGCCAGTTCCACCAGCCGGACTTCGTGCTCCAGGTCACGTCTGCGATGCAGCGCCATGGCATCATGCCTTCGGCACTCAAGCTCGAGCTGACCGAGAGCGTGATCCTTGGCGATATTGATGAGACGGTCGCGCGCATGGCGCAGCTGCGGACGCTGGGCGTACGTTTCTCGCTCGACGACTTCGGTACGGGCTACTCTTCGCTGTCCTACCTGCGCCGCCTGCCGCTCGACCAGATCAAGATCGACCAGTCCTTCGTGCGCGACATGCTCGACAATGCCGGCAGCGAGACGATCGTACTTGCCATCCTGGGCATGAGCCGCTCGCTCGGCCTGGAAGTGATCGCCGAGGGCGTGGAGACCGAGGCGCAGCACGCCTTTCTGCTCGAACATGGCTGCCAGCGCTTTCAGGGCTACCTGCTCGGCAAGCCCTTGCCGCTTGCAGCCTGGCCCGCGCACTGGCTGGACAGCTGCGCCGGCGACTGAGTCGTACGCACGCCGCCCCGAACCGCCTGTCTCAAGGAGCGTCATGAAACACCGCATCGTCATCGCCGGGACCTGCCTGCTCACGGGGCTTGCCGGCGTACCCGCCTGCTGGGCGCAGCCGTCGCTGGTGGATGGCGAAGCCATCGTCCTTCGTTGTGGGGGGATCGGTGCCGACGAGTCCACGCGCATGCGCGCCGAAGTATCGATGTACGCCCTCACCTTGCTGTACGCCACCGCGGGTGGCGCTTATCTTGCCGATGTCCATACGCGGATCGAGGAGCCTCTGGGCGGCCGTAGTGTCGAGGCCCCCTGCGGCCCTGTTGGCCAGGTGAGCGTGCCCGAGGCCGGGACCTACCGTGTCATCGCCACCCATGAAGGGGTGCGCCAGGAGCATTGGGTGGAGCTGCGCCCGGGCGGCGGTGCAACCCTGTCCTTGCGCTGGGTGGATTGAGACGCCGGGAAAGTGCAGCCGCTGTGAGTCTGCTTGGGGAGGGTTGTGGCGTGCCGCCTTCAGACCCTCGCGGCTGGCGCCGCTCCTACGCAGAACCCCGCGCTGCTGCCCTCGCTGTGGGAGCGGCGCCAGCCGCGAGCCTCCCAAGGCGGCGCTCCATGTGGCGCCCTCGATGTCGGGATGCGCCACGCGATTGCCGCGTGTTGAGCCGCAAGCGCCTTATGCAATGCGCGCCAAGCCGCTAAACTCGCGTCCTTTGTCCAGTTTCAGCCGGAGCCAGCCATGACTGTGCAGCGCGTCCTCACCGGGATCACCACCTCGGGCACCCCCCACCTCGGCAACTACGCCGGCGCCATCAGGCCGGCGATCGCCGCCAGCCGCCACCCGGGGGTGGAGAGCTTCTATTTCCTGGCCGACTATCATGCGCTGATCAAGACGACCGACCCGCTGCGCGTGCAGCGCTCGACCCTGGAGATTGCCGCCACCTGGCTCGCCGCCGGGCTCGACACCGATCGCGTGTGGTTCTACCGCCAGTCGGACATCCCCGAGATCCCCGAACTGGCCTGGTTGCTCACCTGCATTGCCGGCAAGGGCCTGCTCAACCGCGCCCACGCCTACAAGGCCGCAGTCGACAAGAACACCGCTGATGGCCTGGACCCCGATGCCGGCGTCAACATGGGTCTCTACATGTACCCGGTGCTGATGGCGGCAGACATCCTGATGTTCAAGGCGCATTCCGTTCCGGTCGGCCGCGACCAGATCCAGCACATCGAGATGGCGCGCGACATCGCCGGCAGTTTCAACCACCTCTACGGCGAGCACTTCGTGCTGCCCGAGGCGGCGATCGATGCCTCGGTGGCGACGCTGCCCGGCCTGGACGGGCGCAAGATGAGCAAGAGCTACGACAACACCATCCCGCTGTTCGCGCCCACGGCCGAGCTCAGGAAGCTCGTGTTCTCGATCGTCACCGATTCGCGGGCCCCCGGCGAACCGAAGGACGCTGACGGCTCCGCCCTGTTCGAGCTCTATCAGGCCTTCTCCCGGCCAGAGGAGGCGCGGGCGATGCGCACGGCCTTCGAGGAGGGGATCGCCTGGGGCGAGGCCAAGCAGGCGCTGTTCGACAAGATCGAGGCCACGGTGGCGCCGATGCGTGCACGCTACGAGGAGCTGATCGCCGACCCGGCACAGATCGAGAAGCACCTGCTCGAGGGCGCCGCCAAGGCGCGCGCGATCGCCACCCCCTTCATCGCCGAACTGCGTCACGCCGTCGGCCTGCGCCGGCTCACGACGATGGCCCAGCCCGCCAAGGCCGCCAAGGCCAAGGCGACTACCCAGCCCCAGTTCAAGCAGTACCGCGAGGGCGACGGCCGCTTCCACTTCAAGCTCGTCGCTGCCGACGGCGCCACCCTGGTCGTCAGCGAGGGTTTCGCAACGCCGCGCGAGGCCGGCGCGCTCGTGACCTATCTCAAGCAGGGGGGCGAGTTCGAGGTCGCAGGCGACGGCGTGTTCGTCAGCGGTGAGCGCGTGGCCGCGCTTGTCGGCGGCTGCGCGGCGACCGGGCTGCGTGCTGTGCTCGCGAGCTTCGCCGAGTGATACGTAGCGCGGCGGCGCTCGGGTGAGGGGGCTGTCCAGAAGCGGTGGTTTGGTGGCCATGGGCGGTGTGGCGCAGCTGTAACAGTGTGCTTTCCCGGCCTTGAAATCGGGATAATTGGTGCGATGCAATATCCTGCCCCTCAGCCGTGAAGCGCCGCCCACCGAAAGCCAACAAAGCCCCTCAGTCCGCACGCGCACCCGCCCTGGCGCCAGCGCCGATGTCGTCCGCGCCGGCGCAGGAACCGGCGCCCGCCGCGCGCCGGCGGCGCCCCTGGCGCTTGTTTGGTGCGGCGGCCTTCCTGCTGCTTGTCGTCGCCCTGGTCGCGGGCGGCATCCTGCTTCGCCACGAGCTCGACACCTCCCGCCTGCAGGCACGCGAGATCGCGCGCTTTGCCGCCCGCCTGGACTACGAACGCATTGCGGGGCCGAGTGAGGCCGTGCTGTATCCGCAGCATGGCCCCTTCGATCAGCGCTTGGGCTACACCGAACTGCCACGCTTCATCGAACGCCTGGGTGCGCGCGGCTTCGCGCTCACCACACAGACGCGCTTCAGCGATGCCCTGCTCGATTACGTCGGCCAGGGTTTCTTCCCGCCCTATCGCGAGAAGGCGCGCGCCGGGCTCGACGTGCTCGACTGCCGCGGCGACGCGCTGTACGACTTCCGCTATCCCTACCGTGGCTACGCCAGCTTCGAGGCGGTGCCGCCAGTCGTCGCCGAGGCGCTGCTGTTCATCGAGAACCGCGGCCTGCTCGACGAGTCGCGGCCGCTGCTCAATCCGGCGGTGGATTGGGTGCGCTTTGCGCGTGCCGCCCTCGGCCAGCTCGGCCGCATGGTCAGCGCCGACCTCGACGCGCCTGGCGGCAGCACGCTGGCGACGCAGATCGAGAAGTACCGCCACTCGCCCGACGGCATCACCCACGATGCGCGCGAGAAGCTGCGCCAGATGGTGTCGGCCAGTGTGCGCGCCTACCGCGAGGGTGAGCACACCCTGCCGGTGCGCCGCCAGCTCGTGCTCGACTACCTCAACACCGTGCCGCTGTCGGCGGCGCCCGGCCATGGCGAGGTCAACGGCGTGGGCGATGGGTTGTGGGTGTGGTTCGCGAGCGATTTCGAGCGCGTCAATGCGCTGCTGTCCGCGCCTGAGGCGCTGGACGAGCCCGAGACACTGCAAGCCCAGGGCATGGCGCTGCGCCAGATGGTGGCGCTGATGATCGCCCATCGTCGCCCGTCGTGGTACCTGATGGGTGGGCGCGAGGTGCTCACCCGCACCACCGACGCCTACCTGCGCCTGCTCGCCGAGGCCGGCACGATCAGCGCCGCACTGCGCGACGCGGCGCTGGCGCAGCCCCTGGTGTACCGCGACCTGCGCGCCAACCCACCGCTGCGCCCGGCCAACCCGGGCAAGGGCACGACCGCCGTCCGCGCGCGCCTGGCCGGCATGCTCGGCACCTCGCTGTACAGCCTGGACCGGCTCGATGCCGAGGTGGATACCACGCTGCACGCCGGGCTGCAGCAGGCCGTCAGCGGCTACCTTGGCCGCCTGTCCGAACCGGCCTTCGCGCGCAGCCAGGGCCTGCTTGCCGACCGCATGCTGAACCCCGCCACGCTCGGCGCCGTGCGCTACAGCTTCACCCTGGTCGAGCGCACACCCGGTGGCAACCGTGTGCGCGTGCAGACCGATACCACCGACCAGCCCCTCGACATCAACGAAGGCAGCAAGCTCGAGCTTGGCTCCACCGCCAAGCTGCGCGTGCTCACCACCTATCTCGAAATCGTTGCTGAGCTGCATGGCCGCCTGGCCGAGCTCGATGTGCCGGCGTTACGCCGTGTCGAGGTTGACCGCCAGGACAACCTCACGCGCTGGGCGATCGACTATCTCGCCACGGCCCCAGACCGCAGCCTGCCGCTGATGCTCGAGGCCGCGCTCGAACGCCGCTTCTCGGCCAATCCGGGCGAGGGCTTCTTCACCGGCGGCGGGCGGCATACCTTCGGCAACTTCAACAGCAGCGACAACCTGCGCGAGCCCACCTTGCGCGAAGCGCTGCAGGCCTCGATCAACCTGCCCTTCGTGCGCCTGATGCGCGAGATCGTGCGCCACACCATGTACCAGGTGCCCGGCAGTACCGCGCGCCTGCTCGAGGACAATGACGACCCGCGCCGCATGGAATACCTCGCCCGCTTTGCCGATCGCGAGGGGCAGACCTTCCTGCGCCGCTTCTGGCGCAAGTACCAGGGCCGTACGCCGGAGGAAATGCGCACGATGCTGCTCGACGGCCTGCGTCCCACCGCCGAGCGCCTGGCCGCGGTGTACCGCTATCTCGAGCCCGAGGCGCCGCCCGAGGCGCTGGCGACCTTCCTCGCCCAGCGCCTGGGCGATGCCCGCCTCACCGAGGGACGGGTCGCCCAGCTTTACAGTCGCCATGCGCCCGAGGCCTGGGACCTGCCTGACCGCGGCTACGTCGCCCGTGTCCATCCGCTCGAGCTGTGGCTGGTCGCCCACCGCCTGCGCAACCCGGACGGCACCTTTGCCGAGGCCGTGGCCGCAAGCGCCGAAGAGCGCCAGGAGGTGTACCGCTGGCTGTTCCGCACGCGCTCGCGCAGCGCCCAGGACGTGCGCATCTTCACCATGCTCGAGGTCGAGGCCTTCCTCGACATTCATCGCCGCTGGGCGCGGCTGGGCTACCCCTTCGGCCACCTCGTGCCCTCGCTGGCCACCGCGCTCGGCAGCTCGGGCGACCGTCCGGCGGCGCTCGCCGAGCTCATGGGCATCATCGTCAATGATGGTGTGCGGCTGCCGACGCAGCGCATCGACCGCGTGCGCTTCGCCGTCGACACCCCTTACGAGACCGGTTTTGCGGTGCGGCCCTCGGCAGGGGACCAGGTCATGCCGGTGGAAGTCGCCGCGGCCTTGCGCGGCGCACTGTCCGAGGTCGTCGAGGGCGGCACGGCGCGCCGCCTGGCGGGCACCTTCCGCCTCGCCGACGGCAGCGAGCTCGCGCTGGGTGGCAAGACCGGCACCGGCGACAACCGCATCGTCGTCGGCGGCCGTGCCGGTGTGGCGCTCAATCGTACGGCCACCTTCGTCTTCTACCTGGGGCCGCGCCACTTCGGCTCGCTCACCGCCTACGTGATCGGGCCCAACGCGGCGTCCTACCGTTTCACGTCGGCGCTGCCGGTGCAGATCCTCAAGTCGATGGCACCGGTGCTGCTGCCTCACCTGGAGTCTGAGCCCGAACTGGCGTGCGCGCCTGTCGACGATCTGGCGCTGCCGGCTCCTGCCGTGCCTGCGCCCGATGACGCCACGACAGCGGACAGCGTTGCGCCCCGCGAAAGCGAGACGCTGGACGGGGAGGCTTTGCACGATGAGGATGGGCTGCGGGAGGATGACTCGAGCCTGCCCGTCAATGGCGATGACACGGCGCCGCCCGCCGACTACGAGGCGCCCGAGCCCGACCCGCCGACGCTCGCCCCCGAGGGGGACGAGGGCGTGACTGCGGCGCCAGGCCTCACCGATGCCGCCGACTACGAACCCACCCGCCTGCGCGTCGGTCGCATCGGAGGTGCCGAGCTCAGCGCCGCGCCGCAGTCAGCCGGGCTTGCGCCGTCCGGTTCAGCTCCGGCGCCCGCGCCTGCAGGAAGCGCAGGAAGGCTGCAGCGAGGGGGCTGAGGCGCTTGCCGGCAGGGTAGACCACCTGCCATTGCGACATCACCGGTGTGTCGACGACCTGTAGCACGGCGATGCCTTCGTCCGCAGCGTGTGCCAGCGCATGGGCCGACAGCACCGACAGCCCCAGCCCGCCCGCGACGGCCTGCTTCACCGCCTCGTTGCTACCCAGCTCGAGGCGGGGGCGCAGCGCCATGTCGTGTGCAGCGAAGAAGTGTTCCGCCGCTTGCCGCGTGCCCGAACCCTGTTCGCGCAGCACGAATTCCTCATCCTCCAGCGCACGCACGGCGATGTCGATGCGCCCGGCAAGAGCGTGGTGGGTCGGGGCGATCACCACCAGCGGGTTGCTCAGGAAAGGGGTCGCCACCACCACGGGCACCTCCGGCGGCCGGCTCATGATGTAGAGGTCGTCCAGGTTGTCGGCGAGGCGGCGGACCACCGCATCGCGGTTGAGCACCACCAGCGACACCTCGACCGCCGGCCGCTCGCGGCGGAAGTCGCCCAGCAGGCGCGGGATGAAGGTCTCCGCGGTGCTCACCACGGCCAGGCGCAGGCGGCCGACCACGTCGCCGCGCAGTTCGGCGAGCGTCTCGTCGAGGTTTTCCAGCTCCTGCTCGACACGCTGCGCGGCACCCACCACGGCATCGCCCGCTGTGGTCAGGTGCAGGCGGCGTCCGACACGCTCGAACAGGGGCAAGCCGACCTGCTCGGACAACTGGCGAAGCTGCCCCGACAGCGTGGGCTGGGTCAGGTGCAGGCGCTGGGCCGCACGCGTGACGCTGCCTTCGCGCGACACGGCGAGCAGCAGGCGGAGCTGGTGGAGGGTGAGACGCATGGCTGAGGTGACCGGCGCAGTAGCATAGATAAAAAACTATGTTAAACCTAAAAAGATACGATTTTTATCCATGTGTGCACTGCGGCAGAATGTGTCCGCTCGCTGCCTCTCGCCAGGTGAGGCGGGCCGCAGCCCAGATCACCAGGATGCACGCGCAGCGAGCATCTCCACAGGAAGCCTCAATATGGTCGATGCCGTACCCTTCTTCTTCGCCCTCGGCGTTGTCGCCTCGCTGGTGCGCAGCGGGCTGCGCCTGCCGGCGGCAGTGTTCGAGACGCTGTCGATCTACCTGCTGCTGGCCATCGGCCTCAAGGGCGGCATGGAGATCGCGCGCTCCGAGAGCGCCACGCTGTGGGTCGATGCGCTGCTCGCGATCGGGCTCGGCGCGGTGATCCCGCTCTTCGTCTTCCCGCTCTTTCGCCTGCGCTTCGGTCGCGCCGATTCGGCCTCGCTGGCGGCGCACTACGGCTCGGTAAGCATCGTCACCTTCGCCGTCGGCGCGTCGATCCTCGGCAGCCGCGGCATCGAGGTCGAGGGTCACCTCGCCCTGCTCGCCGCCCTCATGGAGGCGCCGGCGCTGATCGTCGCCACCCTGATGGCGCGTCTCGGCACCCAGGGTGCGGACGGGCGCACGACGACCGCGGCGCTGGTGCACGAGGTCTTCGCCAACAAGAGCGTCGTGCTGCTCGGCGGCGGCATCATCATCGGCTGGGTCGCCGGTCCCCAGGGTCTGGAGCCGATGTCGCCGCTGTTCGTCGATCTGTTCAAGGGCGCGCTCTGCCTGTTCCTGCTCGAGATGGGCCTGATCGCGGCCGACCGCCTGCCCGACCTGAAGAAGGCCGGTCTCTTCCTCGTCGGCTGCGGCCTTGCCCTGCCGCCGGTGCTGGCCCTGGGTGGCTGGGGTGTTGCCCAGCTGATGGGCCTGGGCGTGGGCGGTACGGTGCTGATGATGACGCTGGCCGGCAGCGCCTCGTACATCGCCGCGCCTACCGCAATGCGCATCGCCGTGCCCGAGGCCAACCCGGCACTGGGCGTCGCCGCCGCACTGGCGGTGACCTTCCCCTTCAACCTGCTGGTCGGGATTCCGCTGTATCTGTGGTGGGCGCAGGCGATGGCGTGAGGTCCTCGGCGCCGGTTGCCGACGGCAGGTCCGCAGCAGGGGCCTGTTCGGCGCCGTCCGCGCCGCCCTCGCCCGGATCTCCGTTCCGGTTCTCCGCGGTGGCTGAACGCTCCTCCGGGGCCACCATCTCGAGCACGGTGGGCGAGGTGCGCATCATGGCAGTGAATTGGGCGGGCTCATCGACGATCTCGTCCCGGGTGCGGCGGTACAGCAGCAGGGCGTAGATCGCCAGCGGGACAAAGGCCAGGCCCAGGTGCAGGGGCAGGGCGATGCTGCCGAACACCCCCATCAGGGCGCCGGCGACGGCAGGTCCGACTGCTGCGCCGAGCCCATGCAGGAACAGCACGCCAGTGTTGCCGGCGAGTATCTCGTCCTTGTGCAGGTGGTCGACGAGGTGCGCGACCACGATGGGATAGACGGCGAACGCTGCCCCGCCGAACACGAACAGGCCTGCCAGCGATACATGCTCGAGGTGGCCGAGCAGGGCGACCACGAGCCCGGCCGAGGCTGCGCCGATGGCCGCTACCGCGAGCGCCAGGCGGCGGTCGCCGGCGTCCGAGAAGCGCCCCATCGGCCACTGCAGCAGGGCGCCGCCGATGATCGCCGTGCTCATCAGCAGGCCCACCCCGGCCGCGTCCAGGCCGATGCCTTCGGCGTACAGCGGGGTCAGGCTCCAGAACGCCCCCATCGACAGCCCGGACGACAGCGCGCCGACGAAAGCTGCGGGCGCCGCACGCCAGATCAGGCCCAGGTCGAGCCGCGGTCGGGCGCCGATCTGCGGCTGTGGCAAGCGTGTCATCGTCACCGGCAGCAGCGACAGGCAGACGAAGATGGCCGCCACCGCAAACAGGGTGAACGCCGCCGGCGTGTCCAGGCGCAGCAACTGCTGGGCGCCGGCGAGCGCAGCGAGGTTGACCACCATGTAGATCGCGAACACCTGGCCGCGGCGCTCGGCCGCGGTCTGGTCGTTGAGCCAGCTCTCGATCACGGCATAGAAGCCGACCAGGCCGACGCCGGTCAGCACGCGCAGACCCATCCATACCCTGGCATCGACAATGAGGGTGTGGAGCAGGATGCAACTCGCCACCGTCGCGCCGAAGAAGGCGAATGCGCGGATGTGGCCCATGCGGCGGATCAGGCGTGGCGCGATGAAGGTGCCGAGAAAGAAGCCCAGGAAGTAGGTCGAGCCGATGAGCCCGAGGGTGTTTGCCGAGAAGCCTTCCAGGCTTCCGCGCAGCGGGATGGCCGTGTTGACCAGGCCCGAGCCGAGCAGCAGCAGGGCAATGCCCGACAGCAGGGCGCCGATGGGAACGAGGGTAGGGAGCATGGCAGCACAGGCTCGACTGTCCGCGCCGGATGGGTGCAGTCGCCGGAGCCTGCCGTTTGCATTTGGACAAAATAGTCTACCAGCCTCGCGCGGGTGGCGCTGCCTGTCCGTCCCACAGCATGTCGCGCCAAGCTGATCCCGCATATCAGCTTGGCGCGCTTGCCAAGGCCGGTGCTGCCGAGTCTAATAGCGCCCGAAACCCATTCGACGCGGGGACGACCCCGCCCGCCGTGCGTCCTGCATGGCGACCGTCGATGAACGGCGGGACGACCCGCCCTTCAGGTCTGTCGCCTCAGCGCGGCGGGCCGCAGGATTCCACCGTGTCTGCCAAACCCAAGCTTCGCTCCTTCCGGGACCGCCTGCGTCAGATTGCTTTGTTCGAGGTCGGCGGCCTGCTCCTGATCACCCCGCCCTTTGCCTGGCTGAGCGGCGTGCCGGTGACCGAGTCGATCGGCCTGCTCGCCCTCCTGGCACTCATCGCCGCGATCTGGAACGGGTGCTACAACACGAGCTTCGACTGGGTCGAGGGCCGGCTCACCGGCCGTACCGCAGACCGCCGGCCGTTCCGCCTGCGCTGCGCGCATGCGGTTGGCTTCGAGACCGGACTGCTGATGCTGACCTTGCCGGTGATCATGTGGTGGACCGGCATGGGCTGGCTCGAGGCCCTGATTGCGGACATCGTGCTGGCGATCACCTATACGGTGTATGCGTTGCTGTTCAACCTCGGCTACGACCGTGCCTTCCCCATCCAGCCCACCACCGCACCGCGTGCCGGGGCCGAGGACATGGGCACGGCCGTCGCGGCGGAGCGCTGAGATGGGCGAGGACGTGCGCAACGCCGACCTGGCAGGCCTCAACACTTTCGGCCTGCCGGCGCGCGCTGCGCGCCTCGTCCACGTGCGCAGTGCCGAGCAGCTGAAGGCCCTGATCGCCGAGCCGGCGTGGGCTGCCACACCGCGCCTCGTGCTCGGCAGTGGCAGCAACCTGGTACTCGCCGGTGACTTCGCCGGCACCGTGCTCAAGGTCGAACTCGCCGGCCGCCGCCTGGTGGCCGAGCACGCCGACGCCTGGGTCGTCGAGGCCGGTGCAGGGGAGAACTGGCATGCCTTCGTGCGCTGGACGCTGGAGCACGGCTGGCCGGGGCTGGAGAACCTGTCGCTGATTCCGGGCACGGTAGGCGCGGCGCCGATCCAGAACATCGGCGCCTACGGGCTGGAGCTGGCCGAGCGCTTTGACGCGCTCGATGCCATCGATCTCGACAGCGGTCAGGTGCGCACCTTCAGCCTGGCCGACTGCGGCTTTGCCTACCGTGACAGCGTGTTCAAGCGCGCCCCCGGGCGCTGGCTGGTCAGCGCAGTGCGGTTCCGCCTGCCGCGGCCGTGGCGGGCCGTCACCCGCTATGCGGACGTGATGCAGGCGCTGGGAGAGCGGTCCATTGCCACCCCCGCTGCGCTCGACATCTCCGATGCGGTAGTCGCCATCCGCCGCCGCAAGCTGCCCGATCCCGCGTTGCTCGGCAACGCCGGCAGCTTCTTCAAGAACCCGGTGGTGGATGCGAGGCTGTGCGCGCACTTGCTTGCCGCACACCCCGCCATGCCGCATTACCCGCAAGCCGACGGCAGCGAGAAGCTGGCGGCCGGCTGGTTGATCGAGCAAGCCGGCTGGAAGGGCCGCGACCTCGGGCCGGTCGGCTGCTACGAGCGCCAGGCCCTGGTGCTGGTCAACCGTGGCGGCGCAACCGGGGCCGACGTCGAGCGCATCGCGTGCGCCATCATGGCCGATGTCGAAGCCCGCTTTGGTGTCCGCCTGGAGCCGGAGCCGGTGTTCGTCCGCGCCTAGCCGCCTTCGACCTCTCGCGGCTTGCGCCGCGCCTACATGGGTAGACGCGCGTTGGGTTTGCTGTAGGAGCGGCGCCAGCCGCGAGCCTTGCAAGGTCCATCGTGTCTTGCCGGCCGGACCTGCGGGCTGCATTAGAATCCGATCTCGTCCTCAGCTCACCGGAGCCCTCATGTCCCAGTCTGCGCCCGCCGTCCCGCCTGTCATCGTCGCCCTGCGTGCGGCGCTTGGTGCCGACGAGGTGCTGGCGGGCGATGCCAGCCCCCGTCACCTCAAGGACTGGAGCGGCGTCGCCGGCGGCCTGCCGCTCGCCATCCTGCGCCCGCGCAGCACCGACGAATTGTCGCGCATGCTGGCGATCTGCCATGCACACGACCAGGCGGTGGTGCCGCAGGGCGGGCTGTCAGGCCTGTGCGGCGGTGCGGTGCCCGGCGCGGGCGAGGTGGTGGTGTCGCTGGAACGCATGAACCGCATCGAGCGCATCGACATCGACTCCGGTACCGTCACCGTCGAGGCCGGGGCCATCCTGCAGAACGTGCAGGAGGCCTGCCGCGAGGCCGACGCGCTGCTGGCGGTGGATCTGGGCGCGCGCGGCTCCTGCCAGGTCGGCGGCAACGTCGCCACCAACGCTGGCGGTAACCGCGTGATCCGCTACGGCAACACGCGCGACCTGGTGCTCGGGCTGGAAGTGGTGCTCGCCGACGGCACCGTGCTGAGCATGATGAACCAGATGGTCAAGAACAACGCCGGCATGGACCTCAAGCACCTGTTCATCGGCAGCGAGGGCCTGCTGGGCGTGGTGACGCGCATTGTCTTCAAGCTGCAGCCGCTGCCGCGTGGGGTGAGCACCGCCATCGTCGCGCTCGACGACTACGCCGCCGCGCTGCGCTTCCTGCGTCACGCGCAGCAGAGCCTGTCGGGCCAGGTCAGCGCCTTCGAGATCATGTGGCGCGACTACCTGCAGACCGCGGTCGAGGCCGGGCGGCTGCGTGCGCCGCTGGCGGGTGACTACCCGGTGTATGTGCTCATCGACATGCACTGCGGCCAGCCCGACACCGACGCCCGCCGCTTCGAGGCCATGCTCGAGCAGGCGATCGAGGCGGGCTGGATCCTGGATGCGGCGATCGCCCAGTCGGTGGCCGACGCCGAGGCCTTCTGGGCGATCCGCGACGGCGTTGCCGAAGTGCTGCGCGACTACGCGCCTACGCTCAACTTCGACGTCTCGGTGCCGGTCGCCCACATCGGCGACTGCGCGCAGCGCGTGCGCGCAAACCTCGAGCGTGACTGGCCGCAGCTGAAGGCCTTGTTCTTCGGTCACGTCGGTGACGGCAACCTGCATGTGGTGGTGTGCAAGGTGCCGCAGGACCACGACAGCCTCGAGCGCATCGAAGAGGCGGTGTATGGGGTGGTACGCGACTACGGCGGCTCGATCTCGGCCGAGCACGGCATCGGCCTGCTGAAGAAGCCCTGGCTGGGGTATTCGCGCTCCGCGGCCGAGATCGCGCTCATGCACAGCCTCAAGCAGGCGCTCGACCCCAAGGGGCTGCTCAACCCCGGCAAGGTGCTGTAAGCCGCCAGCCGCGCCTAGATCACATGGCGCGGCTGCTCGATGATGGTCTGGTAGACGAAGCTGCGGATCAGCATGCGCGTTCTAGGTACGTTGTCGCGGAAATCCAGGCCGTAGTAGTACTCGATGCCGTCGGCGTCGATGGCCTGTTCCACATTGCGTATCTCGGCAACGACGGTGAGCTCATTGTCGACATCGTGCAGCTTCAGCGTGAAGCGCAGCACCACGGCAGCGCCCTTGTCGCCGAGTGCGGTCTTGGTGTGCAGCAGCACGCCGGTGGCGCTCATGTTGAGCAGCACGCCGGGCACCGTTTCCGCCCCGGCGGCTTCGGGCCCCGTGTCCGCGGGGAGCTGCGTGCGCACACGTGTTGCCTTGCGGATGATGCTGCCCTGGATCAGGGTGGGGAAGCTGAGGTGCAGGTATTCGAAAGGCAGCCTGCATACGCGCAGCACATGGGCGCGGAATGCGAACGCGCTCTGACGCGAGAACACGCGCACCACCAGCAGGTCGCCTTCGACAAGGCCGATGCGCTTGCCGCCCGCGGTGGGCGTGGTGACGATCAGGCTGGTGTCCTGCATGTAGCCCACCACGCGCACGAAGCTGCGGTGGCCCCCTGTGGCGACAGGGCATTCGACCTGCAGGCGGTCGCCAACCCCCAGGCGCATGTCATCGAAGCTGAAGCCCTTTGCTGCGCGGGGCTCGGCGGCAGTGCCTTCCTGGTCTGCGCCGTCAGTGCCTACGTCGTCGTCTTCTTCTGTTTGTAATCGCATGGGTATGCAGGCCGACAGGGATACGTAGCCGTGGATTCTAGCGTGTGCCGAAGGTGGCAGGGCCGCATGATGCTTGCGTCCGTGCACTATTGCACTGCATGGCCCGATATTGGCGGTGCATGTTCAGTTGATGCTCAGATCCCTGTGACAGGCGCGCAAGGCCCTGCCGAGCATGGCCGTGCGCGTGAGGATGCGGTGGCCGTTGATGCCGAAGATGCGCCGGGCGGCCTCGCGGCCGTCCTCGCCGAGCATGAGTCCGGCGCAACGCACGCCGGATCGGCGCGCCTCGCTGACGGCTACACGTGCATCCTCGACGAGGTGCTGCGGGTCGAACACGTCGATGTCGGCCGGGCTGCCGTCGGACACCACGATCAGGGCCGGCATCGGGCGGCTGCGCAGGATGGAGGTGGCGTGTCGGATCGCGGCGCCGAGGCGAGTGGATTGGCCGGGCCTCAGGCCCTGCAGGAGGCTGGGGGGGTTGTGGGCGTGCGCCGTGTCGAAGTCGACCAGGCGGTGGTAGCGCACCGCGTGCCGGCCGTCGGAGTCGAACCCGGCCACGGCAATGCGGCCGCGCTGGCGATGCAGGGCCGCGACAAGCGCGCGTGCCGCCTCGCATTCCACGTCCAGAATGCTGCGGCCGTCGTCGAGGCGGTCGGCGGTGGAGGCGGACAGGTCGAGCAGGATGAGCAGGTCCAGCGCCGGGTCGCCGGGACGGTTGCGGCGGAACAGGCGTGGGTCGGGCGCCCGCCCCAGGCGCAGGTCGAGCGCAGCGGCGGTTGCAGCATCCAGATCGAGCTCTTCGCCGTCCCACTGCCGGCGTTGCCGCAGGGCAGGGCGCAGGTGCGGCGCAGTGTGAATGCGCAGTGGCGCGTCGCGGCGGCTGTTGTCGTCGGCGTCCGCAGAGGTGGTGCCTGCCGGCGCCGGGACGATCTCGGCCACGGTGCACCAGTCGCTGCGGTAGCGCCCGAGGCGGTAATGCCATTCTGCATGGGCCTGCAGGCTGTGCGCGGGCGTTGCGGCCGCAGCTTCGCCTTCGCCGGCGGGGCGGTGCGCTGCCGTCCCCGCCGGCCCCCCTTCCTGGCGCACGTGGGTTTCGGCCTGGTGCGCATCCTCGGGGTGCTGCCAGAGGTGGCTGTTGTCGTCGTGCCAGGGCAGCGGCGGCGCGTAGGCCTGCAGGTTCATGCGCACGCGCAACTGGCCAAGGTCGTTGGCGAGCACGGCGGCGATACGGCGGAACACGGCGGGCTGTTCGAGCTCGTCGAGGGCGGCCTCGAACAGCCCGCGTGCCTTGGTTACCCAGGGGTGGTCGTCGGCGAGCCCGGGGTCGATCAGGGCGCGCTGCAGGCGTTCGACCAGGTGCTCGAAGCCGACGCCGTCGGCTGCCGGGTGCCGGGCGAGCAGCGTGCGGAACAGGCGCTCCAGGCCGGGGTGGCTGCGCATGAGCAGGCGGTCGCAGCGGCAGTCCTCCACTGCGGCGGCAATGGCCAGGCCGATGGGCTTGAGCCGGCCGGTGGTCTGGTGGCGCGGCGAATGCAGCAGATGGCCCAGGGTATGGGCGCTTGCCGCCAGGGCAAGGTCGGGGTCCGGGTGGGTGGTGAGCGTGTCCGGCAGCAGCAGCACCTTGCCGTGCAGCACCGGGCGCGGCGGCGGGCCGTCCTGCGGTGGGCGGTCGAGGGTCTGCACGCTCGCCTGGTCGACGCCGAAGGCGTGCAGCAGGTGGCCGAGCGCGCGCAGCCGGGTATCGTCCGGCGCGGGCGCCGGGCAAGGCGGCAGCCGTTCAGAAGGCCGCGTCAAGGATCGCCTCCAGCGCCTGCGCCATGTCGGGTTCGTCGGTGAGGGCGGCCGTCATCGCCATGCGGCAGCTGTCGCGCGGCGGCAGGCCGTCGTGGATGAGGGTGCCGGCGTAGATCAGCATGCGCGTGGAGATGCCCTCTTCCAGCCCGCGCTCACGCAGCCGGCGCGACTTGTGCGCGATGTCGACCAGGCGGGCGGCGAGGCTGCGCTCGATGCCCGACTCATGGGCGACGATGTCGGTCTCGACCGCGGCCTCGGGGTAGTCGAACTCGAGTGCGGCGAAGCGCTGCCGGGTGGAGGGCTTGAGCTGCTTGCCGTGGCTCTGGTAACCGGGGTTGTAGGAGACGACGAGCTGGAAGTCGGGGTGTGCCTTGAGGATCTCGCCCTTCTTGTCGAGCGGCAGGATGCGGCGGCCGTCGGTGAGCGGGTGGATCACCACCGTGGTGTCCTGGCGCGCTTCCACGATCTCGTCCAGGTAGCAGATGGCGCCGTGGCGCACCGCGGTGGTCAGTGGGCCGTCGTGCCAGTGCGTGCCGTCGGCGTCGAGCAGGTAGCGGCCGACGAGGTCGGCGGCGGTCATGTCCTCGTTACAGGCCAGCGTGATCAGCGGCTTGCCCAGGCGCCAGGCCATGTGTTCGACGAAGCGCGTCTTGCCGCAGCCGGTCGGGCCCTTGAGCATCAGCGGCAGGCGGTGGGCGTAGGCGTGTTCGTAGAGGGCGATCTCGTGGCCGGTGGGGTGGTAGTAGGGCTCGGTGGTGATGCGGTAGGGGCTGAGATCCATGGCGGGAATCCGGGTGAGGCACCGGTGATGCAGTGAGGGCAGGGAGGGGGTGGGCGCGGGCGCTACCACCCCGTTGGCCCTGGGTCAGCGGTGCGCCGACGGCTGGTTGGGGATGCCCTCGATCGGGCATTCCGGCGTGCCTACGGTGGAACGGGTGATCGCTTCCACCTTCTTGCGCGTGCCTTCCGGGTCGTTGATCCACTCGCCGTAGAAGCTGTAGGGGCAGGCGGCGACGCCGGTGGGCGCCTCGCCGGAGTTGATCTTGCCGGTGTAGCCGCGGTGCAGCAGCTTGAAGAGGTGGTTCTGCGACTGCGCGTTCTTGCGGAAGTCGCGGATCAGGCTGGTGGAGAGCTCGGCGTACTGGATGCCCATCTCCTCCTCGCCGCATTCGCCCAGCGTGCGGCCGTCGAAGCCGACGATGGCCGAGTGGCCGAAGTAGGAATACACGCCGTCGAAGCCGGTGGCGTTGGCCACGGCCACGTAGCAGTTGTTCATCCACGCCATCGCCTTGGCCACCATCACCTGCTGGTCCTTGGCCGGGTACATGTAGCCCTGGCAGCGCACGATGAGTTCGGCGCCCTTCATCGCGCAGTCGCGCCAGATCTCGGGGTAGTTGCCGTCGTCGCAGATGATGAGGCTGATCTTCATGCCCTTGGGGCCGTCGGATACATAGGTGCAGTCGCCCGGATACCAGCCCTCGATCGGCACCCAGGGCATGATCTTGCGGTACTTCTGCACGATCTCGCCCTGGTCGTTCATCAGGATCAGCGTGTTGTAGGGCGCCTTGTTGGGGTGCTGCTCATGGCGCTCGCCGGTGAGCGAGAACACGCCCCACACCTTGGCCTTGCGGCAGGCGGCGGCGAAGATCTCGGTCTCCTCGCCCGGCACCGTGGCGGCGGTGTCGTACATCTCCTTGGCGTCGTACATGATCCCGTGGGTCGAATACTCGGGAAAGATCACCAGATCCATGCCCGGCAGGCCCTGCTTCATGCCCACCACCATGTCGGCAATCCTGCGCGCGTTGTCCAGCACCTCGGCCTTGGTGTGCAGGCGCGGCATCCTGTAGTTGACCACCGCAACGCCCACGCAATCGGCGCTGCTCGAAATATCTCCGTGTCTCATGGATCGGGTCTCCCGGTGAGGCGGGTTGCAAAGGGTGTGGCCTCATTGTCGGGAGGGTGGTGCGCTGCACAAATACGTTGTTTGACGTATCGGGGAGGGGAGTGCGATCGTTATTGGCGGCGCTGATGCAAGCGCCCGCTACTAGGTTTCTTGATAACGACCGTCGTTGATCGACCGCTCCAGCAGCTTCCCACTTGTTGGAGGGATCATGAATAACCACGCTCTGACTCAGGTCAACAGTCTCAGATTGATAAAGTGTTGCGATAATATTTACAAAAGAGGGGTTTAGCTTCGTAGGGTTGTGATTTTAAACAGGGAGCTCCAGTGTCCGAAGCGTCACGCAACACCATTCTCGCCATAGACGATGCCCCCGAGAATCTTCGGGTGCTGAGCGAGGTATTGCGCCCGCACTATCGCGTTCTGGTGGCCACCTCCGGTGCTGTCGGACTGGAACTCGCAGCCGGACCAAAACGCCCCGACCTGATCCTGCTGGACATCATGATGCCAGGCATGGACGGCTACGAGGTCCTGACGAGATTGCGCGAAAATCCGCTGACCCAGGGAATACCGGTGATCTTCCTCACCGCGATGACTGCGGTCGAGGACGAGGAGCACGGGCTGGGCCTTGGCGCCGCCGACTATGTGGGCAAACCCTTCAAGCCCGCGCTGCTGCTCGCGCGGGTGCGCACCCAGTTGGAGAACAAGCTCGCCCGCGACTGGATGCAGGATCAGAACGCGGCGCTCGAGCGTGAGGTCGGCCGGCGCATGGCCGAAAACCTCGCCATCCAGAAGATCAGCATTCGCGCGCTGGCTCACCTGGCAGAAACCCGGGACCCGGAAACCGGCAACCACATCCTGCGCACCCAGAATTACGTCCAGCTGCTGGCCGACGCGCTGCGCCACCATCACCGCTTCGCGCGCACCCTGACGGCAGGCTATATCGACCTGCTGGTGCTCTCGGCACCGCTGCACGACATCGGCAAGGTGGGCATCCCGGATCACATCCTGCTCAAGCCCGGCAAGCTCACGCCTGACGAATGGGCGATCATGCAGACCCATGCCGCGCTCGGCAGCGACGCCATTCTGCGTGCCGAACAAGGCATGGAGAGAGCGCCACGCTTTCTGACCCTCGCGCGTGAGATCGCGCGCCATCATCACGAGAAATGGAACGGCGACGGCTATCCGGATGCCCTGGCTGGCGATGACATCCCCCTGTCGGCGCGCATCATGGCACTGGCAGACGTCTTCGATGCGCTGATCTCGCCGCGGGTCTACAAGCCCGCGATGTCGTTTGAAGACGCCAGGAGCATCATCGTAAGCGGCCGGGGTATTCACTTCGACCCCGATGTGGTCGACGCCTTCACCGACCGCTTCGATGACTTTGTCGCAATCGCTGAGCGCTACGGCGAGGAGGCCGAAGCAGGCGCTGCCCCCCTCAGGACCTCTTAGCCATGCGCCCCCCCGGACGCCCTCTGTCGAACATTCTTTTGCGGATGGCGCTCCTCAGTCTGTTGCCACTGATCTTGCTGTCACTGGGGCTCGCGGCGAAGTACGTCCATACGCTTCAGACGGAAATGCGCGCTTCTGCCGAGCGACGGGTAGGAAACTACACCGCACAGGTCGACGATTTCCTCGAAGCACGCATCCTGGCGCTGCAGATGCTCGCCGATTCGCCGCTCGCCGACGACCCGGCGCGCTGGGAAGACCTCTACAGTCTCGCGCAGACCTTCTTCACGAGTTTCAACAGCCATGTCATCTTCGCGTCCGCATCCGACCGCCAGATGCGCTTCAACACCCGTTCGCCGTTCGGTGCCGCCCTGCCGCGACTGCCGGATACCCTGCGCGGACGGGCGGCTGCGTCGGTCGCAATCGAAACCAGCCGGCCGGCGGTCGGCGACATCGTGATGGGGCCGGTGATCAATCAACCGCTGGTTGCGATCGTCGTCCCCGGGGTGCGAAATGGACAGGTACAGCATCTGATGCTGGTCACCACCACGCTGAACGAACTGACCGACCGTATCGATCGTATTCCCACCGAACCCGGATGGGGCCTGCGGATACTCGACAGCGCCGGCGACCTGATCGCCCAGAAGGCCCCCGAGGCTTACGACCCCGAACGCGACGTCGCCGACGATTGGCGTTTTGTCGCCACTGCGCGCCATGCCCCGTGGCAGGTCATCGTCGAGGTGCCGAAAGCCGTGGTCAGGCAACCGGTACGCGATTCGATGATCGGCTTCCTGCTCGCCATCATGATCACCACCCTCGCCAGCGTCATCGTGGTTCGCTACGCTGCGAAGCGCATCGGCGAGCAGGCGAGCGCACTGGTGGCCCTGGACGCCCACACTCCAGGGACCGACGCCCTCGAGTTCCAGCAGGCGCGCCACATGCTGGAGCAGAAGGTCGGCGAACTGCACAAGCTCTCGCAGGCCCTCGAGCAGAGCCCGGAGGCGGTGATCATCACCAACCTCGCGGGTGAGATCGAATACGTGAATCCGGCGTGTGCGGCCTCCTCCGGCTACACGAAAGCCGAGTTGATCGGGCACAAGCCAAACCTGCTGGCCTCGGGCAGAACGCCAGCCGACACCTACCGTGGCATGTGGCAGTCGCTTGTGGACGGCAAAACCTGGCGGGGCGAGTTCATCAACCGGCGCAAGGACGGCACCGAATACGTCGAGCTGGCGATCATCAGCCCGCTCAGGCAAGGCGACGGAAGCATCTCCCACTATGTCGCGGTCAAGCAGGACATCACCGAGCGCAAGGCGACGCAGGATGCCTTGCTGCGCAGCAACGAGCGCCTGCAGCGAGTCATCGACAACTCGGTCGTGGGTGTCATGTTCTGGGATACCGTGCAAGGCCGCCTGATGGATGCCAACGACACCTTTCTGGAGTTCGTCGGCTTCGACCGACACGACCTCGAGGCCGGCGAGCTGACCTGGCAGCGACTGACCCCGCCGGAATACATCGAGCTGAGCCAGCAAGAAATGGTGAAATTCAAGCAGAGCGGAGACATCGGCCCCTACGAAAAAGAGTATTTCCGCAAGGACGGCAGCCGGATCTGGTTCATGTTCGCCGGCAGCGCGCTTGGCGAAGACGCAGCAGTGGAGTTCTGCATCGACATCACGCCCCTCAAGTCAACCGAGACCGAATTGAAGCAACGCAATGACGAGCTCGAGCGTTTCAATCGTGCAGTCATCGATCGGGAGACACGGATGATCGAGCTCAAGCGCGAGGTCAATATGCTGGCCCGGGCGCTGCAGCGCCCCGAACCCTACGACCTGTCCTTCATGGATTCGCCCGACGACCCGCCGCCTGCATCGTGAAAACGCGACCTCTATCCAGCTTTCTGCGACGGCTCATCTGGCTCAGCGTCACCCCCCTGCTGATCCTGTCGCTATGGTTCGCTTGGGCCAGCCTTCAAATGTCCGAGGAGGTGCATTGGGCAGATTGGCACAGCACCATGGGCTTTCTCGGTGCAGCCATTCTGCTCGCTACGGTTTTCAGCATCATCGGCGCCACGCTTGCCAGCCGCAGTCTGGCGCGGCAAATCAAGGTTCTGACCACTCCCCCGGGCACCGCGAAGAGGGCCGAAGCGCCGCCGCTTCAGATCACCGAGATCGCCGAGGCGCACGAACAGCTCCGCGCAGCCGGGTTGGCGCTGCGCCAGAGCGAGGAGCGTTTCCGCCGGCTGTTCGAACTCGCCCCGCTGCCGCTGGGTTACATGGCGCACGACGGTCGCAACATCGCGCACAACGCGCGCTTCGAGCAGTTGCTCGGCTACACCATGGCGGACATCCCGGACATCGAAGCGTGGTGGCGGTTGGCTTACCCGGATCCGGCATATCGCGCGGTGGTCCAGGCCGAGTGGGAGGCAGACCTTGCCCTCCATGTTCGCACCGGTGATCTGACCGAACCTAAAGTCTGTTCAGTGACCTGCAAGGACGGCATCGTTCGCGAGCTGCTGATCTCGGGCATCATGCTCCCTGACGGCTATCTGGGCACCTTTGTCGACGTCACCGCGCAGAAGCGAACGGAAGCCGCGCTGCGGGCCAACCAGGAGCGCCTGCGTCTGCTGATCGACCACGCCCCGGCTGCCCTGGCAATGTTCGACCGCGACATGCGCTATCTCGCCACCACCCATCGCTGGCGCGAGGACTACGGTCTCGGTGATCAAGATGTCATCGGCCAGTCGCATTACACGGTGTTCCCGGAAATCCCGGACACCTGGAAGGCAATACATCGCCGGGGGCTCTCGGGCGAGGTGATCTCATGCGAAGCGGATCGCTTCGAGCGCGTCGACGGTCGGGTGCAGTGGCTGCGCTGGGAAGTGCGGCCCTGGAATGCGGCCGATGGCACGGTTGGCGGCATCGTGATCTTCTCCGAAGACATCACCACCCGGCGCCAGAACGAAGAAACCCTGGCCGCGGCACTCGAGGAGCAGAAAACCGCACGAATTGCCGCACTCAATCTCATGGACGACGCCCGTGCCGCACAGTCCAGAGCCGAGTCTGCGGCAGACGCGCTGCGCAAGCTGTCGATGGCGGTCGAGCAAAGCCCGGAGAGTGTCGTCATCACCGATATCGACGGTTGCATCGAGTTTGTCAACGAAACCTTCGTGCGACAGACCGGTTACACCCGCGACGATGTCATGGGACGCAATCCGCGCGTGCTGCAATCCGGCCAGACCTCAAAGGAAACCTTCGCCTCGTTGTGGGCAGCACTGCGCCAGGGTCAGGTGTGGAAGGGTGAGCTCATCAACCGACGCAAGAACGGCGAGATATTCGCAGAGTTTGCGATCATCAGCCCCTTGCGTCAGCCCGACGGTCGCATCACCCACTACGTCGCGGTCAAGGAGGACATCACCGAGAAAAAGCGCATCGGGGCCGAACTGGACGCCTATCGGCATGGACTCGAGGACATGGTCGAAGCGCGCACCGAGGAGCTGGAAGCCGCGCGCGAGCTCGCCGAAGGCGCGAATCGGGCGAAGAGCGCGTTTCTCGCCAACATGAGCCACGAAATCCGCACACCGATGAACGCGATCATCGGGCTGACCCATTTGTTGCGGGAGGATAAGGTCACGCCGACCCAGGCAGACCGGCTTGCCAAGATCGACTCCGCCGGACGCCACCTTCTGTCCATCATCAACGACATCCTGGACTTGTCCAAGATCGAGGCGGGCAGCCTGCGGCTCGAGGAAACCGACTTTCCGTTGTCGACCCTGCTCGCCAACGTCGCTTCCATCATCGGCCAGACCGCCCGCGAAAAAGGCCTGACCATCGAGATCGACCCGGACGACGTGCCACTTTGGCTGCGTGGAGACACCACACGGCTGCGGCAGGCGCTGCTCAACTATGCGGGCAATGCCGTGAAATTCACCCAGCGTGGCAAGGTCGTGATTCGCGCACGACTGCTCGAAGCCGCGGACGACGCGCTTCACCTGCGCTTCGAGGTCGAGGACACCGGCCCCGGTTTCACAGCCGAAACCCGGCAGCGACTGTTCCGGCCTTTCGAGCAAGGTGATACGAGCACGACGCGTCGCTATGGCGGCACCGGCCTGGGCCTGGCCATCACCCGGCATCTGGCCGAACTGATGGGCGGCGAGGTGGGCGCGGACAGCGTACCCGGGCAAGGCAGTGTTTTCTGGTTCACCGCGCGTCTGAAGCGGGGTCAGGGCGAGCATCCGCCCGAGTCCGTAGCGGTCCCAAACGCAAAAGCGATGCTGCGTACCGCCTACGCCGGCGCCAGCATCCTGCTGGTGGAAGACAACCCGGTCAATCGCGAGGTTGCATTGGCCCTGTTGCACAGCGCCGGGCTGCTCGCCGACACCGCCGCCGACGGTGTCGAGGCGATCGCGAAGGCCGAGCGACAATCATTCGATCTGGTCCTGATGGACATGCAGATGCCAAGGATGAACGGCCTGGATAGCACACGCGAGATCCGCAAACTCCCGGGCTGGGCAGAAGTACCGATCATCGCGATGTCGGCCAATGCCTTTGCCGAGGACAAGCAAGCCTGCCTGCAAGCCGGCATGAACGACTTCGTGGCCAAACCCGCAGAACCGGCGACCCTCTACTCGGTGATTCTCAAGTGGCTGGGCAAACACGCCTCGGGCACGCCCGGGCGATCGCCTGCAAGCCCCCGCGACGGGCAGGCCGCGATGTCCCCGAGCGACCGCGAGGCGGCTGGCGGTTGCCTGGAACGGCTGAGTCTGCTGCCGAAGATGAGTCTGGAGCGAAGTCTCACGACACTGGACGGGCGGCAGGACACCTATCTCGACCTTCTCGTCATGTTCGCCGAGACCGGAACCAGAAAAACCGCGAAGCTCCGCGCCAGCATTGGCGCTGGTGACGACACCGGCACGCGTTTTCTCGCCCATGCGATCAAGGGCAGCGCGGCCAATGTGGGCGCGATGCAGATCGCGTCAGACGCGGCAGTGCTGGAGCAGCGTTTGCGGGAACATCCGGACTCACCACCTGAAACCCTCCTGCCGATGGTCGACGCGATCGAGCAGGGGCTCGAGATGCTCACTGTCGCGCTGACACCCTGGACGAGCAGACGGAAGGCCGCCCCCGAGGCAGACACCGAAACAGCTCAAGTCGAAGTAATCCTCGACGAGCTCGATAGCCTGCTGGCTGCCAGCGACGCCGAGGCGGTGGCGCTTTTCGAAAGGCACGAGCGAGTGCTTTCCGCACTGACTCCCCCACTTGGCGCGCAGTTGGCGAAAGACATCGGTCAGTTCGAACTCGCGCGAGCCAGGCACACCCTGAGAGAGATCAGGGAGCAGAAATGAGCGGTCACGACAGGCTCACGGGTGGATTGCTGCTGATCCAGGTCTACTTTTTTAAACGGTGGCGACCAACGGCCGTCGGGAAGACGCCCACAGCGTGCTATCGGGCAGATCCTGCCATAGCCTAGCCGATTTGTAGCCACCTCGTTCCCGCCGTCGCGCGCAACGCCCTGGCAAGCGGATCGCTTTCGACCCCCCTCAATGACTGATCATCCACGGCCTCTTCGTCGGAAACGCCTTCGACCCATCCGCCGCCCTGACGGTCGATTTCGACGGTTTCCCACCACAACACCCGCACCCCGGCCCGTGCTTGTGCCGCGTCGCATACTCCGCGCTGGTCATCGGCGCGTTGGCCGCGCGTTCGTTGGTGGCATGCGCACTGCGGGTGGCGCCGTCCATCGTGGCCAGCGTGGGCGCGCTGAGCATGACGCGGTAGGACGCGGCGCCGCAGTGGGGGCAGGCGCAGGGTTCGTTGCGGGCGCTCATGGGGCGCAGGGCGGAGAAGTCGCCGCAGTCTTCGCAGAAGTACTCGTAGGTCGGCATGGTGGGATCCCGGTGGCGGGGCCCGCCGCGCGGGCTACGGCGGCGGGCGGGCTGCGGTGGAAGGGGCCGCGGTTGATGCGGGCTCAGACCTTGTCGTAGGCGATGGGCATGTCGACGCCGCCGCTGATGAACTTGGTGGGCCCTTCGGCGGTGGGGTTGATGTCGAAGTCGAAGATCTCGGTGGGCAGCCACAGCGTGGCGCAGGCGTTGGGGATGTCGACCACGCCGCTGATGTGGCCCTGCACCGGTGCCGTGCCGAGGATGGAGTAGGCCTGGGCGCCGGAGTAGCCGAACTTCTTCAGGTATTCGATGGCGTTGAGGCAGGCCTGGCGGTAGGCGACGTGAACGTCCAGGTAGTGCTGCTTGCCCTGTTCGTCGACCGAGATGCCTTCGAAGATCACATAGTCCTTGTAGTTGGGCGTGATCGGGCTGGGCTTGAAGATCGGGTTCTTGATGCCGTACTTGGCCATGCCGCCCTTGATCAGGCTGACCTTCATGTGAACCCAGCCGGCCATCTCGATGGCGCCGCAGAAGGTGATCTCGCCGTCGCCCTGCGAGAAGTGCAGGTCGCCCACCGACAGGCCGGCGCCCTTCACATACACCGGGAAGAACACGCGTGAGCCGCGCGAGAGGTCCTTGATGTCGCAGTTGCCGCCGTGTTCGCGCGGCGGCACGGTGCGGGCGCCTTCCAACGCGGCCTTGTCGCGGGCCTCGCCCTGGAGTTTGCCCATGTGCGCGGTGGGGGCGCAGGGCGGGTTGGCCAGCGGCGGCACGCGGTCGGGCTGGGTGGCGATGAAGTCGACCTCGCGCTCGTTCCACATGTCGAGCATCTTCTGGTCGGGCAGGCAGCCGATGAGGCCCGGGTGGATGAGGCCGGCGAAGCGCACGCCGGGGATGTGGCGGCTCTTGGTGAACATGCCTTCGAAGTCCCAGATCGACTTCTGCGCATGCGGGAAGTGCTCGGTGAGGAAGCCGCCGCCGTTGTTCTTGGAGAAGAAGCCGTTGAAGCCCCACAGACTGTCGTCCTTGGCGCCGATGTCGAGCAGGTCGACCACCAGCAGGTCGCCGGGCTCGGCGCCTTCCACGCCCACCGGGCCGGACAGGAAGTGCACGGTGGAGAGATCCACGTCGCGCACGTCGGCTGCGTCGTCGTCGTTCTTGATGGCGCCGCCGGTCCAGTCGTAGGTCTCGAGGATGAAGTCGTCGCCGGGCTTCACCCAGCACGCCATCGGGATGTCCGGGTGCCAGCGGTTGTGCACCATCTCGTTTTCGTAGGGGGACTGCTTCAGGTCGACCTTGATCAGTGTTTCAGGCATGGCACACCTCTTTTTGGTGGGTTACACGGAGAGGAACTGCTTGATGTGGGCCTCGTCGGTGTCGGCGCGCGCGCTTTCATGGACGAGGCGTCCGCCTTCGATGACGAACAGGCGGTCGGCCACGTCCATCGCGAAGGAGAGGACCTGTTCGGACACGACGATGGTGATCTTGCGGATCTTGCGGATCTCGTTGAGCGCCTTGGCGATGTCCTTGATGATCGAGGGCTGGATGCCCTCGGTGGGCTCGTCGAGCAGCAGTACCTTGGGGTCGGTGACGAGCGCGCGCGCAATCGCCAGCTGCTGCTGCTGGCCGCCCGAGAGGTTGCCGCCCTTGCGCTTGCGCATCTCCCACAGCACCGGAAAGAGCGAATAGATCTCGTCCGGCACCCGGCGCGAGCGTGCGTTCTCCAGCCCGGTCTGGATGTTTTCCTCGACGGTGAGGGTGGGGAAGATCATCCGCCCCTGCGGCACGTAGGCGATGCCCTTGGCCACGCGGCGGAAGCTCTCGTCCTTGCCGACTTCAAGGCCGTCGATCTCGACGCTGCCCGACTTCAGCGGCAGCACGCCCATCAGCGACTTGAACAGCGTGGTCTTGCCCATGCCGTTGCGGCCCATGATGGCGACGGCTTCATTGCGTTCGGCGGCGAACGAGATGCCGTGCAGGGCCTCGCTCTGGCCGTAGTTCACGACGAGGTTGGATACCTTGAGCATGGTGTTCTCCGAGGAGGCTTAGTGGCCTAGATAGACGTCGATGACCTTGGGATCGGACTGGACCTTGTCCATCGAGCCTTCGGCGAGGATCTTGCCCTGGTGCATCACCGTGACCTTGTGGGCGATGCGGGCGACGAAATCCATGTCGTGCTCGATGACGATCACCGAGCGGTTCTGGCAGATGCGGTTGAGCAGGTCGGCGGTGAGCTCGCGCTCGCGTGCGCTCATGCCGGCGATGGGCTCGTCCAGCATCAGCAGCTCGGGGTCCTGCATCAGCAGCATGCCGATCTCCAGCCACTGCTTCTGGCCGTGGGAGAGCAGGCCGGCTTCGAGGTCGAGGCGGTCGGCCAGGCCGATCATTTCGGCGACCTCGTCGACCTTGGCCTGCACGGCGTCGTCGCACTTGAAACCGAGCGCGCCGAACACGCCGCGGCCACGCGGGAAGGACACCTCCAGGTTCTTGAACACGCTGAGGTTCTCGTAGATGGACGGGGTCTGGAACTTCCGCCCGATGCCGGCGCGCACGATCATGTGCTCGGGCAGCCGGGTCATCTCGGTGTTCTTGAACTTGATGCTGCCGGCCGAGGCCTTGGTCTTGCCGCAGATCAGGTCGAGCAGGGTGGTCTTGCCGGCCCCGTTGGGGCCGATGACCACGCGCAGCTCGCCGCGATCGACATAGAGGTTGAGGTCGTCGATGGCCTTGAAGCCGTCGAAGGACACGGTCAGGCCTTCCACTGCGAGTACGAAGTCGGTATTGCTCATGGTGCTGTGCTCCCTGGTTCGTCAGGCGGACTGGCTGCTGACCTTGGTGCTGATACTGATCTTGCTGGTCGGGCTGGCGATGTTGGCCGTCGTTTCCGCACCGGGTGCAGGCGGTTCCGGGGTCGTGGCAGGCGCCGCCTTGCGCCTCGTCAGCCAGGGCTTGACGTGGCTCTCATACAGGCCGGCCAGACCGTTGGGGAAGGCCATCACCACGCCGATGAACAGTGCCGCCATCAGGAACAGCCACAGGTCGGGGAAGCTCTCGGAGAAGTAGGTCTTGCCGAAATTCACCAGCAGCGCGCCATACACCGCACCGACCAGGCTCATGCGCCCGCCCACCGCGGCGAAGATCACCATCTCGATCGAGGGCACGATGCCGACGAAGGACGGCGACATGAAGCCGACCTGCAGCGTGAACATTGCGCCGCCGATGGCCGACAGTGCCGCGGCGAGGCAGAAGGCGAAGACCTTGAACATGGACACGTCGTAGCCCGAGAAGCGCACGCGGTCTTCCTTGTCGCGCATGGCCAGCAGCAGGGTGCCGAGCTTGCTGAGCTGGATCCAGCGGCACAGCATGATCGAGCCCAGCAGCAGGAACACGGTGACGAAGTAGAGCGTGTACTTGGCCTCGTCGGTGCGGATGTCCCAGCCCATCAGGGTGCGCAGGTCCGTCATGCCGTTTACACCGCCGGTGTAGCCTTGCTGGCCGATGATGAGCACGGTCAGGATCAGCGCCACCGCCTGGGTGATGATGGCGAAGTACACCCCGCCCACCCGGCGCTTGAACATGGCGTAGCCGATGATGAAGGCGAGCAGCGTGGGTACCGCGACCACTGCGAACAGCGCAAAGGGCAGGTAGTTGAACGGTTCCCACCACCACGGCAGCTCGGTGAGCTGGTTCCAGTCCATGAAGTCGGGGATGCCCGGCGTGGATTGGATCTTGGTGCTCTCCGGGTCGGACGCCTCGAGCTTCAGGAACATCGCCATCGCGTAGCCGCCGAGGCCGAAGAACACGCCCTGGCCCAGGCTGAGCACGCCGCCGTAGCCCCACAACATCACCAGGCCGATGGCGACGAAGCCGTAGGTCAGGTACTTGCCCACCAGGTTCAGGCGGAAGAGGTCCATCGCCAGCGGGAACACCACCAGCAGCAGGACGGCGAGAATCAGGAGGCTGCCGTAGCCGCCTCGTGTCAGCCAGTGTTTGATTGCATCCATTTTCAGGCTCTCCGAACGGGTATGCGGTTATGCAGCCAGGCTCAGCGACGCACTTTGGCGGCGAACAGGCCTTGCGGTCGCATCATCAGGATGCCGACGATGAGCAGCAGGGTGAGGACCTTGGCCATCGAGCCGGACAGGAAGAACTCCGAGATCGACTGCGTCTGGGCGATGCCGAAGGCCGAGACCACCGTGCCCCACAGGCTGGCCGCACCGCCGAAGGTGACCACCAGGAAGGCGTCGACGATGTACAGCGAGCCGCTCGTCGGCCCGGTCGAGCCGATGGTGGTGAAGGCGGCGCCGGCCACGCCGGCAATGCCGCAGCCGATGGCGAAGGTGAGGCGGTCGGTCTTGCGCGTGTCGATGCCGATGGCGTTGGCCATCGTCCGGTTCGACACCGTGGCGCGCACGCGCAGCCCCCAGCGCGACTTGTACATGGCCAGCAGCACGCCGCCGGTGACGACCAGGGTGAGACCGAGCACGAACATGCCGTTGATCGGGATGTCGAGGCCCTCGGTGATCTCCCACGACCCCATCAGCCAGTCGGGCAGGGTGGGGCTGACTTCCTTCGGCCCGAACACCGAGCGGAAGGTCTGCTGCATGGCCAGCGACAGGCCCCAGGTGGCGAGCAGGGTGTCGAGCGGGCGCTTGTAGAGGTGGCGTATCAGCGCCCATTCCGCCAGCCAGCCGAAGGCGAAGGCGGCGAGGAAGGCGCACACGATGGCGAGCGGGAAATAGGCCTGCATCAGCCCGGGCGCGTAGGCTTCGGTGAGTGCAGACATCAGGAAGATGGTGTAGGCGCCGATGGTCATGAACTCGCCGTGCGCCATGTTGATGACGCCCATCTGGCCGAAGATGATCGCGAGCCCGAGGCCCATCAGCAGCAGCACTGCGAACAGGCTCAGGCCGGCGAAACCCTGCATCAGGGTGATGTGGAAGATTTCGTCGAATGTCATGACGGACCTCTGGAGGGAAGGTGCGGTGTGGCGCGGGCCCGGCAGGCGGCGCCAGTCACCGGGTACCGGGGCCGCGGCCGGTGCAGGTCGCGACCCCGCGGGGCGGGCTTACTGGTAGCCCTTGGGGAAGGGATCCGGCTCGATCAGCTCGGGCGACTCGGCGACCACCTTGAACTGGCCGTCGGCCTGGCCCATGCCGATGCGCGCCTTGCTCCACAGGTGATGGTTGTCGTGGATCTTCACGAAGCCCTCGGGCGCGGTCGGCAGCTCGATGCCCGGCGATGCGGCCGTGACCTTGGCAACGTCGAAGCTGCCCGCCTTTTCCACCGCGGCCTTCCACAGCCAGGGGCCGAGGTAGGCCGCCTGGGTCACGTCGCCGATCACCGCGCGCGGCCCGTACTTGGCCTTGAACGCTTCGACGAAGGCCTTGTTGTTGGGGTTGTCGAGCGACTGGAAGTACTTCATCGAGGCATAGAAGCCTTCGAAGTTTTCGCCGCCGATACCCAGCATCTCGTCCTCGGTCACCGACAGCGTGAGCAGGAACTGGCGGTTGGCGGTGATGCCCGCGGCCTTGAGCTGCTTGTAGAAGGCGACGTTGGAGCCGCCCACCACCGCGGCGAAGATGCAGTCCGGCTTGGCGATCTTGATCTTGTTGATCAGCGAGTTGAAGTTGGTGTTGCCGAGCGGGTAGTACTCCTCGCCGACCACCTTGCCGCCCTGGAAGGCCTCGATGTGCTTGCGCGCGATCTTCATCGAGGTGCGCGGCCAGATGTAGTCGGAGCCGACCAGGAAGAAGGTCTTCGCGCCCTTCTCCTGCTTGGCCCAGTCGAGGCCGTAGAGGATCTGCTGGGTGGCCTCCTGGCCGGTGTAGATGACGTTCTTCGACTGCTCCAGGCCTTCGTAGAAGGTGGGGTAGTAGAGCAGGCCGTTCTCGCGTTCGAACACCGGCAGCACCGCCTTGCGCGAGGCCGAGGTCCAGCATCCGAACACCGCGGCGACCTTGTCGTTGACCAGCAGCTTGCGCGACTTCTCGGCGAAGGTCGGCCAGTCGGAGGCGCCGTCTTCCTTGATGACGCGGATGGTGCGGCCGAGGATGCCGCCCATCTGGTTGATCTGGTCGATGGCCAGCTGCTCGGCCTGGATCGAGCCGGTTTCGGAGATCGCCATGGTGCCGGTGGCCGAGTGCAGCTGACCGACCACGACCTCGGTGTCGGTGATCGCGAGCCCGGTGGTGTTGACCTGGGCGGTCGGCAGTGCGGCAGCGTGGCCCATGCGCGACATCGCAAGGGCAAGCGGGAGGGCGGCGGCGCCGAGCATGAACTTGCGGCGCTGGGAGGATTGCAGGTGCTTGTCGGACATGGATCGCTCCTTGGTCGGTAGGCGTATGGGCAGGGGTAGCGGGTCGTGTCGGGCGGGGCTCGACGTTTCGTCTCGCTGCGGTGCACAAGCTAATGAGCCGGGCCCTGCGTGCGAATACGTCAAACGACGTATAGGGATGCGCAGGGCGGAGGAGGAGGATCAGGTGGCGGGTGCTGCGCTGCAGCATCCAGGGCGCAGGCGGTTTCCATGCACCGTGATGGTGCGCCGCCTGCACGGCCGTGGTGACTGCTGGCGCAGGCGGCGCGCGGCAGCCCTTGTCGCGTCTGTGTATGGCGCGGTCGGGTCCAGTCGGAATGGTCCTTGCTTATAGTCAAGGATGAGCCCTAGCCCCGCCACCGACGCCGCCCCTATCGCGTCCCAGCGCATCATCCACATCCGCCGCGAGTACAACGGCTGGGTGGCCAACGAGACGCTGGAGGACTACGCGTTGCGCTATGCGCCGCAGACCTTCCGCAGGTGGTCGTTCTCGCGCATCTCCAACACCGCGCTCGGGGCGGTGTCCTTCCTGGCGCTCGAGGCCATCGGTGCCACCATCGCGATGAACTGGGGCTTCATCAACATGATGTGGTCGGTCGGGCTGGTCGCGCTGGTGCTCTTCCTCACCGGGCTACCGATTGCCTACTACGCCGCGCGTTACGCGCTCGACATGGACCTGCTGACGCGCGGCGCCGGCTTCGGCTACATCGGTTCGACCGTCACCTCGCTGATCTACGCCTCGTTCACCTTCATCTTCTTCGCCATCGAGGCGGCGATCATGGCGCTCGCGCTCGAGCTCTGGTTCGACATGCCGATCATGTGGGCCTACCTGGTGAGCGCGCTGATCGTGATCCCGTTCGTCACCCACGGCATCACCTGGATCAGCCGCCTGCAGGCCTGGACGCAGCCGGTGTTCGTGGTGCTGTTGCTGGCGCCGTTCTTCTTCGTGCTGGTGTCCGACCCGGCGCTGTATGCGACCTTCACCACCTTCGGCGGGCGCCATGGCAACGACTTCAACCTGCTCGCGGTGGGTGCCGGCTGCGCGGTCGCCTTTGCGCTCATCTGCCAGATCGGCGAGCAGGTGGACTTCCTGCGCTTCCTGCCCCACCCGGTGCCGGGCAACCGGGTGCGCTGGTGGGCCGCGGTGGTGGCCGCCGGGCCAGGCTGGATCATCCCCGGTGCGGTGAAGATGGTGGGCGGCGCCTTCCTGGCCTTCGTCGCCCTGCAGTCGATGATTCCGCCCGAGAAGGCGGTGCAGCCCACCCAGATGTACCTGGCCGGCTTCCAGCACGTGATCGACGACCCGCGCGCGGCGATCATGCTCACTGCGATCTTCGTCATCATCTGCCAGGTCAAGATCAACGTGACCAATGCCTACGCCGGCTCGCTGGCGTGGTCCAACTTCTTCTCGCGCCTCACCCACAGCCATCCGGGGCGGGTGGTGTGGCTGATCTTCAACGTGCTGATCGCGCTCATGTTGATGATGCTGGGCGTGTTCGAGGCGCTCGAGCACGTGCTCAGCGTGTACGCCAACGTCGCCGTGGCCTGGATCGGCGCGGTGGTGGCCGACCTCGTCATCAACAAGCCGCTCGGGCTGTCGCCGCGCGGCATCGAGTTCAAGCGCGCGCACCTGTACGACGTCAATCCGGTCGGGGTGGGGGCGATGCTTGCCGGCTCGGTACTCGGCATCGTCGCCTTCGGCGGCTCGCTTGGGCCGTTCGCGCAGGCGTTCGCGCCCTTCATATCGCTGCTCACCGCCTTCGCGCTGGCGCCGCTGATCGCCTGGGCCACGCGCGGCCGCTTCTATCTGGCGCGGCCGCGCGAGATGCGCTGGCAGGCCGCCCAGCCGCTGCGCTGCGTGGTGTGCGAGAACCACTTCGAGTCCGAGGACATGGCGCAGTGCCCGGCCTACGGTGGCGCCATCTGCTCGCTGTGCTGCACGCTGGATGCGCGCTGCGGCGACCGCTGCAAGCCCGAGCCCGGGCCGCTGGCGCGGCTCGCGCCCTGGCTTGCCGGCTGGATGCCGTCGTCGATGTCGGCGCGGGTGGCGCGCCGGGTCAGCCAGTTTGCGCTCGTGTTCTTCGTGTCCACCCTGGTGATCGCGGCGGTGGTCGCGCTGGTGTACCAGCAGGAGCTGATCGCCGCCGAGGTGGGTGCGACCGACCTCGGCCTGGCCTTCCTGCGCATCTTCGCGGTGCTCGTCCTGCTCGCTGCGGTGGGGGTGTGGTGGCTGGTGCTGGCCAACGAGAGCCGACGTGTGGCGCAGGAGGAGTCCGAGCGCCAGAACCAGCTGCTGCTGCGCGAGATCGAGGCCCACCGCGACACCGACGCCAAGCTGCAGCGCGCCAAGGAAGATGCCGAGGCCGCCAACGCGGCCAAGAGTCGCTACGTGCGCGGCATCAGCCACGAGCTGCGCACGCCGCTCAACACCATCCTCGGTTACTCCCAGATCATGCTGCGCGACACCGACCTGCCGCGCCGCCGGCGCGAGGCTATCTCCACCATCCAGCGCAGCGGCGAACACCTGTTGGCCTTGATCGACGGCCTGCTCGACATCGCCAGCATCGAGGCCGGACGCCTGCAGTTCAACCGCCAGGAGTTCCGCTTTGCCGAATTCCTCGCCCATGTCGACAAGACGATCCGCCTCGAGGCCGAGCGCAAGGGGCTGGCGTTCCGTACCGAGTTCGCCGGTCGCATGCCCGAGGTGGTGCAGGGCGACACCAGCCGCCTGCGCCAGGTGCTGATCAACCTGCTGGTCAACGCGGTGCGCTACACCGCGCGCGGCGAGGTGGTGCTCAAGATCACCTACCAGAGCGAGATCGCCGTGTTCGAGATCCGCGACACCGGCTGCGGCATTCCCGAGGCGGACCTGGAGCGCATCTTCGAGCCCTTCGAGCGCGGCACCGGCAACCAGCCGCCGAGCGCGCCAGGCACTGGCCTGGGGCTGACCATCACCCGCCTGCTGGTCGAGCTCGCGGGCGGGCAGCTCAGCGTCAGCAGCACGCCGGGCCAGGGCAGCGTGTTCCGCGTCAAGCTGCATCTGCCGCGGGTGGCGCATCCGCGCGTGGCGACGCGGCCGGAGCGCGAGATCCTGGGTTACTTCGGCCCGCGCCGCAAGCTGCTGGTGGTGGACGACCAGCCTGCGCAAAGCCATCTGATCGCCGACATGCTGCGCCCGCGCGGCTTTCTGGTCGAGGAGTCGGACCACCCCGACGACGCCCGGCGAAAGCTGGCCGACTTTGCCCCCGACCTGGTGTTCCTGGATGTGTCGATGCCGGTGACCGACGGCTGGACGCTGAGTCGCCAGCTGCGCGATGCCGGCCATGCGGGCCCGATCGTCATGGTGTCGGCGAATGCCTACGAGAACCTGCCCGACCGCCGCAAGGCCGCTGGTTGCGACGACTTCATCGTCAAGCCGGTGCTGGAAACCGAGCTGTTCGCGCGCTTGAGCACCTGGCTGGGGCTGGCGTGGATCTACGCCGAAGCGGCCGGCGCGGCGCCTGCGCCCGAGGCGGTGTTGCCGCCACCTGCCGATACTGCTGCAGACGAGCCCGAGGCGGCGTCGGCGCTGTCCGCCCAGGTGCGGGCCGAGCTGCGCGACCTCGCCGAGCTGGGCCACCTGCAGGGTCTGGTGCGCCGCCTGGACGAGCTCGAGCGCCGCCACCCCGAACTGCATGCCCCGCTGCAGGCGCTGCGCGCGCTCACACTGGCGTTGCGTTTCGACACCCTCATCCAGACCCTCGATGGAGCCGACGATGACTGCCCCGACGCCATCGCGCCCTGAGCGCGAAGTCATCCTGCTGATCGACGATGCGCCCGATACGGTGCGCATGATCGCCGAAGCGCTGGACGAGGCCGGCTACACCGTCCTGGTTGCCACCGACGGCGCCACTGCGCTGAAGCGGCTCGAGCGCATCACCCCCGACGCCGTACTGCTCGATGCCTGCATGCCCGGCATGGACGGTTTCGAGACCTGCCGCCGGCTCAAGCAGGCCGCAGGCATGGCGACCGTGCCGGTGATCTTCATGACCGGCCTGGCAGAGACCGAACGCCTGGTCGAGGGGCTGTCGGCCGGCGGTGTCGATTACCTGGTCAAGCCGGTGGTGCCGGACGAGCTGGTGGCGCGCCTGCAGGCGCACCTGCGCGTGTCACGGCAGATGAATGCCGCGATGCAGGGGCGCGGCGAGACCCCCGTGCCAGCCGCTCCGGCCTTGCCCAACCCGCTCACGCAGCGCGAGATGGACGTGCTCGGATGGGTCGCCCGCGGCAAGACCAACCGCGATGTGGCCGAGATCCTCGGCATGAGCCCGCGCACGGTTAACAAGCATCTCGAGCACATCTACGAGAAGCTGGGGGTGGAGACGCGAACAGCGGCGGTCGCCCAGTTTGCCAGGCTCGCACGGCCCTGAGAGCTCCGCGACTGCCTGTGGCCGCGCGCGTCACATGTCCGTCAGCGTCATCAGGATGTCGGCGTACCACGCACAGTTCAGGCCGAGGGCCTCGTCAAGCTCGAGATCGCGCGTACCGACGTCGAGGCGGGCCGAATGTACGCCGAGCAACAGCCACGGCAGGTCGCCGTGGCGCGGATCCGCGCTGGTGCAGCGCATCACCACCGGCGCCCCGCTGGTGCCGCGGTGGGTGCGGGCGTCGGTGAGGAAGTAACCCTTGCCCTGAAAGCGCAGTCCGAAGGACGAGGCGATTGCCGCTTGGCGCACCACCGGCATGTGGTGCAGGGTGTCGTGAAAGCCGAGCGGGAAGCCCACGACCAGCAACGAGCTGCCGACCTCGACCTGATCGAAGCGGCCGAGCAGATGAGCCGGCGTGAACGCGCGGTAGGCCGCACCGGCGGGCAGGGCACCCTGCTCCAGCTCGATCGCGGCGACGTCGATCTCTCCAGCAGAGTCCGTGCCCTGGCGCCAGATGCTGCGTCCGTTGCGGTAGAGCGGGATGGAGAAGCCCGTCGAGTGCGCCAGGTTGTTGGCGTCGTCGTGCAGTTCGATCTCGATGCGGTCGGGGAAGTGCTTGCTCGCCTCATCGTGCAGCACGTGGCGGCTGGTGACCAGAAACAGGCGGTGACCGCGTGCGAAGAAGAAACCGCTCGCGTTGGTCAGTGCTACCTGACCGTCGAAGGTGCATACGCGCGCAGCGGTGAGCAAGATCGATTCGATCACTGCCTGCTTCGCGGTCCTCCCCGCGGCCATTCTGGCTGCAGCGTTCACTCAGCCGCCGCGCATCTTGCGCCGGGCCTCGTGGATCTCCTGCGCCTCGACGCTGAGCGTGGCGGTCGGGCGTGCGAGCAGCCGCGGGATGCCGATCGGCTCGCCGCTGTCCTCGCACCAGCCATAGCTGCCGTTGTCGATGCGTGCCAGCGCCTCGTCGATCTTGTGCAGCATCTTGCGCTCGCGGTCGCGCACGCGCAGTTCGAGCGTGTGGTCTTCCTCCAGCGAGGCGCGGTCGGACGGGTCGGGCGTGCTCTCGAACTCCTGCAGGTGCAGGGTGGTACGGTGGGCCGAGTCGAGCAGCGCGTCGCGTTCCTGGATCAGCTTTTCGCGGAAGAAGGCCAGCTGCCTGGCGCTCATGTATTCCGTTGCCGGCGCGGCCCGCATCTCGGCTTCGGTCGGCAGGGCTTCGGTGGCGGTGAGCGTTTCGTTCATGGTGATTCCCCTCATTCAGAGGCAGGCCCCGAGGGCCGCCATGGTGCGGCGCATGCGGCAAGACCCTTACCATACACGGCAACGCCCGGGTCGGGTTGATGACATGCTCCGGGTGTGGTGAGCATCGGGTTTGCTTATGCGCACTATAAGTGCGGCTCAGGCTTGTCGACGGATGTCCCCGATACATTGGCGCCGCGAACGCTGCGACGGCACGGACGCCACACCCAGGGAATCATCCGGAGACAGAAAATGACAAGATTCGACACGTGTTTGAAGGCCGTGGGCGCAGCCTGCCTGCTCGCGGCGGTGCCGGCTACCGGCCAGGCGGCGACCTGGAGCGACACCTTCGTCGGCTACCGCTACGGCACGGAGTTCCGCGAGCCGACGAACACCAGGGCGGTCGAGAAGCATGTGCTGCAGCTCACTCACGCCAGCGGCTACTCGGTCGGGCAGAACTTCATCAACGTCGACATGCTGCAGTCGGACAAGGCCGACCCCGCCAGCGGCAGCACCAACGGTGCAACCGAGTTCTACCTGACCTACCGCCATCAGGTCCATCTGGGCAAGCTGCTGGACAAGCGCTTGGCCTTCGGCCCGGTCAAGGAGGTGGCGATCACCGCCGGGTTCGACCTCAACACCAAGAACACGCGCTTTGCGCCGCGCAAGCGCCTGCTGGTGGTCGGGCCGACGCTCAAGTTCGACGTCCCGGGCTTTCTTGACGTGAGCCTGCTCTACGGCAAGGAGTGGAACCACTGCGGTCTGGGCGCGCCGGCCTGCCCACGCAGCGACATCAGCTTCGATCCGCAGTGGATCATCAGCGCGGCCTGGGGCATCCCGTTCAGCGCCGGCTCGGTGCCGTTGAAGTTCCAGGGCTTCATCAACGTCAATAGCGACAAGGGGCGCGACTACGCTGGCGTGAAGACGCGCACCGAGACGCTGATGCGTGCCGCGCTGATGGTCGATGTCGGCCAGATGGCCTGGGGCACGAAGAACACCTTCCTGATGGGCGTCGGTTACGAGTACTGGCGCAACAAGTTTGGCAACCATGCCTACGGCAACGGGGTCGAGAAGCCCGGCATCGACACCGATGCGCCCACCTTCCAGCTGGAGTGGCACTTCTGATCCTGCCCGACGACTGGGCCTGACACGAAGCGGGCGGATGCCGATCACGCGCATCCGCCCGCTTGTCGTTCCGCGAGTCGACGCCTGAGGCAGCTTGCGATTGCGGGATTTCCATCATGGGCAGCACGGCCAGGGCTGGTTAGAATGCCGACCATGAGTCTGCACGCCCCGGGAGCCGCATTCGGCTGTCCGGTCTGCCTCCACCCCGTTACGCGCCCTTTCATGCATGTGGATGGGCGTGATTACCAGCGCTGTGACGTTTGCGAGGCGACTTTCGTGTTGCCGGCGCAACGCCCCGGTGCAGCGCGCGAGCGCGCCGAGTACCTGCTGCATCGCAACGACCCCGCCGACCCAGGCTATGTGCGTTTTTTGGCGCGGCTGGCGCAGCCGCTGATCGCCCGCCTGGATGCAGGCAGCAAGGGGCTCGACTACGGCTGCGGCCCGGGGCCTGCGCTGGCGGCGCTGCTGGAGCGGGCGGGGCATGCAGTGAGTCTGTACGACCCCTTTTTTGCCGCGCATGAGGCTGCGCTGTCCGCGCAGTACGACTTCATCACGTGTACCGAGGTGGTCGAGCACTTCCACCGCCCGGCGGAGGAGTTCGTCCGCCTCGACGCCATGCTGCGCCCGGGCGGTTGGCTCGGCGTCATGACCTGCTTCCAGACCGACGACGCGCGCTTTGCGCGCTGGCACTACCGTCGCGATCCGACCCATGTGGTGTTCTATCGCGAATCCACCTTCCGCCACCTGGCGGAGCGCTTCGGCTGGCAGTGCGAGGTGCCGGGCAAGGACGTCGTCCTCCTGCGCAAGCCTGGCGCCGCGGCTGTACCGGCCCGCGCCGCACCCTTTACCCAGAATCGGCCGGCCACCGCCGACCATTCCGCTTCTTCGGCACACCCTGCCGACTCGCTCCCCACCCCAGAGAAGGGCAAGACCACGCCATGAGCTACGAAACCATCCTCTACCACGTCTCCGACGGCATTGCCGAGATCCGGCTGAATCGTCCGCAGCGCCTCAATGCCGTCACCCAGCAGCTCTACGACGAGCTCAACGATGCACTCAACCGCGCCGAGGCCGATGGCGACGCCCGCGTCGTGCTCATCACCGGCGAGGGCCGCGCCTTCTGTGTCGGCGCCGACCTCAAGGCGCACAAGGCGGGACGCACCGCCTTCGATCGCCGCCAGTACCTCAAGGGCGAGCAGGACGTCTGCCACCGCCTGCTGCACATGAAGACGCCGGTGATCGCCGCGGTCAATGGCTACGCGCTGGGTGCGGGTGCCGAGATCGCGATCGCCTCGGACTTCATGCTGATGGCCGAGAGTGCGCAGATCGGCCTGCCCGAGATATCCATCGGCAACTTCCTCGGTGGTGGCGTGACCTGGCTGTTGCCGCGCCTTGTGGGCTTGGCCAAGGCGCGTGAGCTGGTGTTCCTGGGCGAGCGCATCAAGGGCGACGAGGCGGTGCGCATCGGCCTGGCCAACCGCGTGTTCGCCGACGAGGGTTTCCTCGACGCGGCGCGTGCCTTTGCGCTCAAGGTGGCGAGCAAGGCGCCGTTCTCGATGCAGCTCGCCAAGGAGCAACTCAACCTGTCGGCCGAGCGCACGCTGGATGCCTGCCTTACCGCCGAGCTCGAAGGCATGATGTTCGTCGGTACCACGAAGGACTGGCAGGAAGGTGTGGACGCTTTCGCCGAGAAACGCGCACCCGTCTTCAAGGGGGAATGACACGATGACCGAGAATACGACCCAGAGCATGCCTGTCCACAAGAGCCCGCTGCACGATTTCCTTGCGCCCGATTCGATCGCCATCGTCGGTGCCTCGGCCGACCCCACCAAGCGCGGCTACAAGGCCATGGTCGGCCTCATCAAGGGCAACTACCGCGGCAGGATCTACCCGCTCAACCCCAAGGTGCCCGAGATCCTCGGCGTCCCCACCTATGCCTCGCTCGACGACATTCCCGGCCCGGTGGACCTGGCGCTGATCTGCACCCCGGCGGCGACCCTGCCTGGGTTGCTGGTGGAGTGCGGGCGCAAGGGCGTGAAGGGCGCGGTGATCCTCGCCAGCGGCTTCCGCGAGACCGGGCCCGAAGGCGCGAAGCTCGAGCAGCAGGTGCTCGATGCCGCCCGCGCCGGCGGCGTACGCATCATCGGCCCCAATACCTCGGGCATGTTCAACCTGCACAAGAACGTGAATCTGCTCGACCTGCGCAACGTCAAGGCGGGCGACATCGGCTTCATCTCGCAGTCGGGCAACATGCTGCTCGCGCTGGTGCTCGAGGCGGAGAACAACGGCCACGTCGGCTTCTCGACCTACGTCGGCCCCGGTAACCAGACCGACATCGGCTTCAACGACTACCTGCGCTACCTCGGCGAGGAAGAGAACACCCGCGTCGCCACCTTGTATGTGGAAGGCTTCCGCGACGGCCAGCGCTTCCTGCAGGCGGCACGCGAGATCACGCCGCTGAAGCCGGTGGTGGTGTACAAGTCCGGCGCCACCGAACTCGGCAAGAAGGCCGCCAGTTCGCACACCGGCGCGCTCGCCGGCAGCTACGAGATGACGGTGGACCTGCTCAAGCAGGTGGGCGTCAGCGTGGTGCGCCACTCCGACCAGATCCTGCCGGTGGCCGAAGGCCTGGCGTTGATGCAGCAGGCGCGCGGACGCCGGGTGGCGGTGATCGCCGACGGCGGCGGCCAGGCCACGATCACCTCCGACCGCCTGTCCGACGCCGGGCTGGAACTCGCCGAACTGTCTGCGGCCACGCGCAAGCGCCTGGCGGACATCCTGTTCCCGCAGGCCTCGCTCGCCAATCCGATCGACGTCGCCGGTACGTCGGACGCCGACCCCGAGGTGCTCGCGCGCTGCATGGAGATCGTGGCCGACGATGACAACGTCGACGCGGTCTTCCTGGTCGGCATGTTCGGCGGCTACCACACCCGCTTTGCCGAGTCCCTGCTCGGCGGCGAGATGCGCGCCGCCGAAGCCATGATCGAGCTCGCCCGCCGCAGCGCCAAACCGCTGGTCATCTACAGCCTGTACGCGCCGGTCAAGCCGCCGGCGCTGCGCCGCCTGCACGAGGCCGGGCTGCCGGTGTACTCCTCCATCGAGCATGCGGTGAAGGTGCTGCAGGCGCTGGCCGAGCGCGGCATCTACCTGCAGCACCAGCACGGCCAGCCGCTGCAGGTGGGCGTCACCCCGCTGGAAAGCATGCAGGCCATGTTCGCCCGCGCCCAGAACGAGGGTCGTGACCTCTACGAATTCGAGGCCAAGACCCTGTTGCGCGAGCACGGCATCGCAGTGGCCGAGGAAGTCGTCGCCCACAACGCCGACGAGCTCGCCGCGGCGGCGGCGAAATTCGGCGACCAGCCGCTGGCGATGAAGGTGGTGTCGAAGGACATCCTGCACAAGTCGGACGCGGGGGGCGTCAAGCTCAACCTGGTGGGCGAGGCAGCGCTGCGCGAGGCTTACGACCAGATCATGACGAGCTGCCGCGCCTACGATGCCAACGCCGACATCCGCGGCGTGCTGCTGACGCCGATGGCGAAGAAGGGCACCGAGGTCATCGTCGGAGTGGTGCGCGACCCGATCTTCGGCCCGGTGCTGATGTTCGGCCTCGGCGGCATCTTCGTCGAGATCCTGGAAGACGTCGCCTTCCGTGCCATCCCGCTGTCGCGCCACGACGCCGAGGCCATGGTCGATCAGCTCAAGGGCCGCAAGATTCTCGCCGGCGTTCGTGGCGAGCCGGCGGTGGACAAGGCGGCACTGGTCGACCTGCTGCTCAAGGTATCGAGCATCGTCAGCGCCTATCCGCAGCTGTCCGAGCTGGATCTCAACCCGGTGATCGCCTATCCCGAGGGCTACGCCGTGGTCGATGCGCGCATCATCACCAACCGCTCGGTAGTGAGCGGCTGAGCGCACGGGCCCTGCCGCATGTCGCCTTCAAACGCTCGCGGCTGGCGCCGCTCCTACGGGGGGCGCCAACGGCGGGTGGCTTTGCTGTAGGAGCGGCGCCAGCCGCGAGC